>NZ_JAGAVR010000033.1:0-56259 GCF_017941855.1 Turicibacter sp.
AAAAAAAAGAGGCTGTTTTTTATATTTTTTTAAAAGTCGGAATTTGTAGGAAATGCTTGAAAATTATTTTCTCCTATTTCCTAGGGAATGATTGACGGTGGTAAGTTATAAATCGTATAATTTTTATAGAACATTTATTCGATTTTATAAGGAGCGGTTTGATGAGATTAATGCATTTAGGTGATTTGCATTTTGGAAAAATGGTGAATGGGTTTTTAATGATTGAAGATCAAGAATTTGTATTAGAGCAAATTAAACAGTATATTCAAACGTATCGACCTGATGCTGTGATGTTAGCAGGAGATATTTATGATCGTAGTGTGCCACCGGCAAGAGCGGTCGCACTATATAATCAATTTTTAAAAGATTTATTAATTGAGCTAAAGACACCTGTTTTAGCGATTGCAGGAAATCATGATGGGGCAGAATTGATTGATTTTGGACACGAGTTATTTGAAGCGGCACAGTATTATGTCGCAGGGAATTTTACGAAAATTATCAAAAAAGTTAGACTGCAAGATGATGCGGGTCCTGTTAATTTTTATTTATTGCCGTTTGCAGATTATGCCGTTGTCCGAGAAGCTTTAAATCATCCAGAAATCAAATCACTTAATGACGCCATGAAGGCTATTATGGAAGCCAATCCGATTGATTCTACTGAACGTAATGTTTTAATCACGCATGCGTTTGTTGTGGGTGGAGAAGCGCCAGAACAATCGGAATCAGAGAAAAAATTAGTGGTTGGGGGAAAGGAATCGGTGGATGCAACGCTTTTGGAGCATTTTGATTATGTGGCACTTGGGCATTTACATCGAACACAACGTGTGAATAGTGATAAAATCCGCTATAGCGGATCGCTTTTAAAATATTCATTCTCAGAAGAGCATTACCATAAATCGATGACGATGATTGATTTAGACGCAGAAGGTGAGATTAGTATTGAACTATTACCTTTAAAACCACGTCGTGATATGCGTACCATCACTGGAAAACTTGATGAGCTTTTGACGCTTGAGGATGAGGGACAAGAAGATTATCTACGAGTCATTTTAACAGATGAAGGGGAGTTACTCGAACCGATGGCAAAACTTCGTCAGGTGTATCCTAATGTGATGTTGTTAGAACTTGAACGAAGATTTTCAGAATTTAAAGGAAGTCAGTTGAGTGCGAGTGCTCGCCAGACGAAATCAACGGAGGAGTTGTTTGCAGATTTTTATGAGCATCATCGTGGGGAATCTTTGCATGAAGCAGGAAAACAAGTCATTGAACAAACGATTAAAGTTATGAAGGGTGAGTGCTAGAAGTGAAGCCAATTTCATTAAAAATAACAGCTTTTGGACCGTATGCGAAGCAAACGGAGTTAAATTTTAAAGAGGATTTAAAAAATCAAGATATCTTTGTAATTACAGGTCCAACCGGTGCTGGTAAAACAACGATTTTCGATGCGATTTGTTATGCTTTATATGGTGAGACGAGTGGAAATAAACGAAAAGGCGAAGAACTTCGAAGTGACTTTGCCGCAAGTAGTGACAATAAAACGGAAGTTGAGTTTACGTTTTCAGTGAAAGATAAAGTGTATTGTATTAACCGTGCACCTAAGCAGTGGGTTAAAAAGTTACGTGGTGATGGGTTGCGTGAGATGGCAGCCTCTGTTGAGTTACGAGAACTAGATAGTGATCGTGCGCCATTGACGAAGGATATGGATGTTAGAAATGAAGTTCAGGCGATTCTTGGTCTTAGTGTTGATCAATTTAGAAAGATTGTGATGATTCCACAGGGAGATTTTAAAGAGTTTTTATATGCGAATACGGCAAGTAAAGAAGAATTACTTCGTAAAATTTTTGGAACTGATTTTTATAAAGCGTTGCAAGAACAATTAGTAGAACAGTCTAAATGCTTAAAAGCAGAAGTGGCGGATACAGAAAAAGAGATTGCAGCGAAGTTAAAGGTGATTAAATGTGACCCGAGCTCGATGTTATATCAAATGATTGCTGAAAATAAATTATTGGTTCATATTTTAGAAGAAGTGCAAGTTGAATTGGAGAAATTATCACAAGAACAACTGACGCTTCATGAACAAGTGATTGCTGTGGATCAGGATTTACAGGTTCAAATGCAAAAAAGACAGGACGGTCTTTTACTGAATGAAAAGTTTAAGCAAAAAGAGGAAATAGATGCCCGTTTTCAAATGTTGATGAAATCGCGTGAAGCGATGAATGAGTTAGGAAAAAGGGTTGAGTTTTCAAAAAAAGCAGACGAACTTACAAAGCTTGAAAATGAAGTTTTGAAACAACAAACGTTATATAAAAAAGAAGTTAGCTTGCATCAGGCGGGAGTTGAGAAATTAGCTGATCTTGAGCAGCGTTTTATTATTGTGAAGAAGTGTTTTGAAGGAATTGAAGAGTGGCAAGCGACGGTTTCTAAGTTGACCGATGAGATGAATCAGTTGCAAAACTATGCGGATAGTTTAAAGATTATTGAAGAGCGACGATTTGAACAAGATCGTGTGCAAGAGGTCGTGACTAAAATGACGGCTTCTTTAGAAGATAAAAGCAAGCGTCTTAATGAGATGATAGAGGTGCTCAAAACGTTACCGAGTGCGACGGAGCAACAGCAGTTGTTAAAAGAAGCGTGTTTTAAAGAAGAGTTAGAGATGAATCAGTTGAAAGAACAGCAAGGGATTGTAGGGCAGTTATTGACACGCTATGAGCGTCTATTAAAAAATCAGGCTAATTATCAGTATACGATGAATCAGCTAACGAAAAGTCAGGGGTTATTAGACTCATTAAAAGCTGATTATGAGCATCAGGCCGCGTTGTTTATTCATGCATCGGCGATTCGATTAGCGAATGAATTAAAGGTAGGAGAGGCGTGTCCAGTTTGTGGGTCACTTGAACATCCTAATCCTCGAACAAGCGATGAACCTATTTTAAGTAAGGAGGAGCTTGAAGCAAGACGTTTAATGCTAGAATCAAAACAACAAGAGCATCAGTTACTTGAACAGAAAGTAGCGGGAATTGCAGCCACTTTAAAAGAAGAGCAACGTTCAATTGATGAATTAGTTCAAGTGTTAGTTGGGCATCAGTTAATTAAAGAAGATGAGGAGATAAGTCAGTCATTCATACAGATGTTAATGACGCAGATTCAACAACGTATTCAGTTTAAATCACAGACTTTAAAGGAGATTAAATTGAAAGGGCAAGCATTAGAGCAACAGATTGACAGGTTGATCAGACAAAAAGAAGAACAGGAGCTACTGGAGCAAGATTTGAAAGCCTCTGAACATCAATTAGCAGAGCAAGTGGCAAATTTATCATCGGTTCGCCGAGTTGTGATTGAAATGCTTGATGCCATTCCAAAACCATATCAAGATTATTTGATGGTGAAGTCAAAGTTACATGAGGTAAAGCAAGAGCGAAATCAGTTAGAGCAACATATTCGTGAGGCACAGTCTCAGTATCAGCTGTTAACGTCAGAGATGGCGTCAACAAAGGCCACAATTTTAGAAGTTGAGCGTCAAATGACTCATTATCAAAGTGAGTTAACATTAGCGAAGCAACTTTTTGATACGCAGTTGAGGACTGATTTTACATCGGTTGAAGAATATCAATTATCAAAATGCTCGATGCAAGAAATCATGCAGGCAGAAGCTCAAGTTAAAGCATATGAGCAAGAGTTACAAGGGGTTCAAAGTCAGTTAATCGCGCTTGAGCAATCACTAAAAGATTTGGCACCGGTTGAACTTTCAAGAATAGAAGAGTTAATTCGACATTTAAGTGATCAAAAAGAGTTGCTTCAAAAAGAAATGAATGCCAAAGATTTAATTAAAGCGCATAATAAAGATGTGTTAGAGAGCATTCAGCGTCAGTATCGACTCATTCAAAAACGGGAAGAGGAATACCGTGTCATTGGAGAACTTGCCGATCTTGCAAATGGAAAAAGTGGCGGTAAAATGTCATTTGAAACGTATGTGCTTTCTAGTTATTTTGATGATGTGTTAGAGGCTGCCAATTCTCGCCTTGAAAAAATGACAGCACGTCGATACTATTTATTACGACGAGAAGAGGTCAAAGGTGGAGGTCGTAAAGGACTGGATTTAGATGTTTATGATAGTCATACATGTAAAAAACGTCCCGTTAATACGTTATCTGGAGGAGAAAGTTTTAAAGCTTCATTGGCACTTGCACTCGGATTATCAGATACGGTGCAACAAAATTCAGGGGGCATTCAACTCGATACGATGTTTATCGATGAAGGATTTGGAACATTAGATTCTGAGTCACTTGATCAAGCGATTGATATTTTAATGGAATTACAAGATTATGGCCGTTTAATTGGAGTGATTTCACATGTAAATGAGTTAAAAGAACGGATTCCTGCTAAGCTTGTTGTTGAAATGGATTCCAATGGAAGTCGAGCCTATTTTAAAAAATAATCAGAAAAAAAGTTAAATTATAAAAGATAATTTAACTTTTTTATTGCATTAAAATTAAATTCCAATAAAAGGAATGTCGAAAAAAGGCGTATTTGTGTCATTTTTGTGTTATAATTGAGACATGACAAAAAAACAGAATGTTTTATTTGGATGGCAATGAAGTAAAAGGAGGAAGGTTATGTTTAGTTTAGTAGGTATTTTAATTATTGTCATTGGTTTTATGTTAAAAATTGATACATTAGCTATTGTAGTTATTGCAGGAATCGTGACAGGATTTGTAGGTGGCTTAGATTTTAATGAAATTTTAACGATTTTAGGACAAGCCTTTGTATCGAACCGTTTTATGACGTTATTCGTTATCACATTACCAGTTATTGGGTTAATGGAACGTTACGGTTTAAAAGAGCGCGCCGCTTGGTTAATTGGTCAAATTAAAAATGCAAAAGCAGATGGAGTTTTATCTATTTATTTATTATTCCGCTTAATTATGGCTGCTTTAAGTATTCGTATGTCAGGACATGTGCAGTTTGGTCGTCCATTAGTCTTACCAATGGCAGAGGGAGCTGCAACATCTCAATATAAAGATTTTAAAGAAGAAGATGTTGAATCAATTAAAGGATTAACAGCCGCTTCAGAAAACTATGGAAACTTCTTTGGTCAAAACTTATTCATTGGGGCTCCAGGGGTTATGTTAATTGTTGGATCATTAAATGAGCTTGGGTATACAGTTGATGCTAAGCAAGGACCGATTACCATTGCCCTAACAACGTTACCGATTGCGATTATTGCCTTAGTACTTGGTATTATTCAATTTAGAATGAATGAGAAAAAATTCAAAAACAAATATCAAGTGGTGTCTAAAAAGGGAGGGAATAACTAATGACTAATGTTTTATTAACGATCATTTATGCGATTATCGGTTTAGTTTGTATTTCTTTATCTGTGTTTGCCCTTCGTTCTAACGAGCAACAGGCGAAAGTAGGAACGGCATTATTCTGGTCAATCCTTGGAATTATCTTTATTTTTGGTGATTGGATTCCAGCGAATATCGTTGGGGTATTAATTATTGCGATGGCTGTTTTATCAGCAACGAAACAAGTTAAAGTGGGAAGCTTTAAAACAAGTAGCGAACAGTTTAAATTAGATTCAGCTGAAAAAATTGGAAACAAATTATTTGTTCCAGCATTAGTTTTAGCTGTGTTAGCATTCGTCATTGCACAGTTTACAAATTTAGGATCTTACAATGCGATTGGGTTAAGTGGAATCGGGGCTTTAATCGTGATGTTCTTTATTTCTAAATCAAATGTTAAAGAAGCAAACGATGAGTCAATTCGTTTATTAAGTCAAGTTGGGCCAACAGCTATTTTACCTCAGATTTTAGCAGCGCTTGGAACATTATTTACAGTTGCAGGTGTTGGAGATGTCATTGCAGGTGGAGTAAGTCAAGTCATCCCAGAAGGGAATATTTGGTTGGGTGTAATTGCTTACTGTGTTGGAATGGCAGTGTTCACAGCAGTTATGGGAAATGCTTTTGCAGCCTTTTCAGTTATTACAGCTGGAATTGGGGTTCCATTCGTCTTTGCATTAGGTGCTAATCCATTAATTGCTGGTGCGTTAGCCTTAACAGCAGGATTCTGTGGAACATTATTAACGCCAATGGCTGCAAACTTCAACATTGTGCCGGCTTCTATTTTAGAATTGAAAAATCAATATGGTGTCATTAAAGCTCAAGCACCATTTGCTATCATCATGTTAATTATCCATATTATTTTAATGCGATTCTTGGCATTCTAATAAATACTTGCATCTAGTTGTCGATTAGGAGGATGAATGTTATGAAAAAAGTTTTAGTGACAGGATTTGATCCATTTGGTGGAGAACCCGTTAATCCAGCATTAATGTCTGTGATGCAATTACCAGATGAGATTTTAGGGGTTCAAATTATCAAAAAAGAGATTCCAACAGTATTCGATAAAAGTATTGAGGTTCTTTATCAAACATTAAAAGAGGAACAACCTGATATGGTTATTTGTGTTGGTCAAGCAGGTGGTCGTCCTAATATTACAGTTGAGCGTGTCGCGATTAATCAAGATGATGCGCGTATTCCAGATAACGAGGGAGCACAGCCTATTGACCGTACTATTTTTGCAGAAGGTCCTGCTGCTTACTTCGCAACGTTACCGATTAAAGCAATGGTTCAAAATATGAAAGCAGCCGGGATTCCTGCTGCTGTGTCAAATACAGCTGGTACATTTGTATGTAATCATATCATGTATGGAGCCTTACATTTTGCAGCGACGCAACAACCCTCTTTAAAAGCAGGCTTTGTTCATATTCCTTATGTCCCAATGCAAACAGTTGATAAGCCAACAATGCCATCGATGTCTGTAGCAGATATTGTAACAGGGTTAACGATTTTAATTGAAACAGGAATTAACGTTGATCAAGATGTTAAAGTGACAGGAGGAGCTGTATGCTAAAACATCAAGAAACTGTGTTACCCATCTTTGTTTACGGAACACTAATGGTTGGAGAGCGCAATTATATTGATGTTTTACATGACAACTTAACGCATGTTGAAAATGCCAAAGTAAAAGGCACTTTATATTATTATAAAAAAGAAGATTATCCAGCCTTAATGCCGGGCGAACATTGGATTGAAGGACAACTCTTTTATGTCAACGAACTCCACGAAGTCTTAAAACCATTAGATGAAATTGAAGGATATATCTCAAAAAATAATCCAAGCAACATGTACAATCGAGATATTGTAGAGGTTGTGACGGAAGATGGGAAAATGCTACAAGCTTATGCCTATCGAATTAGTCCAAACTTATTTAAGCAAGAGCGTCAAGAATTTTCAAAAATGCAAGAGCTTAGTTGGAAAAAATTTAATCAAAAAATTTCTTAATTAAAAGGTCTTTGTGAAAGTTCACAAAGACCTTTTTTGTTTCTTTTTGTTACAATTAATGTTAAATTAGTGAAGAAGGAATATAAAAAGTTAAGATAGAAGGTGGATAGATGTGATAACAGATTTAATTTTTTATGTGGTGGCAATCTTTTTTGTGATTGGTGGCCTTGATTTTATGATGGGAAACCGAATGGGTTTAGGCGAATGTTTTGAAAGAGGGATTAAGTCAATAGGTGTTTTAACGCTGAATATGCTTGGAATTTTTTTATTGGCGCCTGTTTTTTCAGATGTATTAAGTCGGGTGTTGACTCCAATTGCGACTCTTTTTCAAATGGATCCCTCTATTTTAATTGGAACTTTTTTAGCTTGTGATATGGGTGGATATCAATTATCAATGGAATTAGCAAATTCCACTTTAATGGGAGAATTTTCAGGAATGGTGATTGCATCAGGTCTGGGTGCAACGATTAGTTTTTCGATTCCGGTGGCATTTGGAATGATTCCTAAAAAAGATATTCCTATCTTTTTAAAAGGAATGGTTCTTGGAATGATTGCCATCCCATTTGGATGCTTTGTTGGTGGAATCATAGCAGGAATTGAGGGTTTAATACTATTTCGTCATATGATTCCGTTATTTGTTGGGGTTATCATTTTATCGACTTTAATTTTAGTGAGGCCCTTATCATTAATTAAATTCTTTAATCTATTAAGTCGGGTTGTGGTTTGGATGAGTTTAATCGGACTGATGATTGCAGGTGCCCAGGCTGTTTCAGGTGTTGAATTTGTAAAAGGAATGGCCTCGCTGGCAGAAGGGGCTCAAATCGTTGTACGCATTGGAATCTTTATTGCGGGTGCGTATTCTTTGCTAGAAATTATTTATCGTTTCTTTAACTCTCAATTAGCGATGATAGGGAGATGGATTGGGGTTAATGATGTGAGCATCAGTGCAATGATTGGTAATCTTGTTAGTAATTTATTGGCCTTTAGTCGTTTTCATGAAATGGATGAATTGGGTAAATTAATTTGTTCGGCTTTATGTATTAGTGGTGCCTTCGTTTTTGGAGGACAGCTTGCTTTTGTAAATTCCATGACTCCCCATATAAGTACAGCCTTCATTGTTTCTAAATTTGTCGGTGGTTTCTTAAGTTTAATTCTTGCTTTATTGTACTGGCAGTTTATAAAAAATAGACAGATGGAATCATAAAAAATATCCGGTGATTAAGCCTCACCGGATATTTTTTTATAGAGTAAAGAAAATCTTATTAAAAGAAAAGGAGAGTTTCAAGTTGAATGAATCAGGGTCTCTGTTCATTCTTTATAGTCTATTCACACGTTGAGAAAAATAGAACAATTTGGTGGAAAATGAAAAAAGTTGAACTGATATCAGTTCAACTTTTCATTCTAGCGTGTTGTGAAAGAGAAATCATTCTTTTGGATGTTTACATTTGAAAAAATCAAATATAAGTGAAAAAGGAGCTCTTTACCTAAGAGACGAATGACGTTTACGAACGATTTCCCTACTTCCTTATTAGTATATGTAAAAATCTCTAATTTAGACTCTTTTTAAACCTAAAATTGGAATAAAAACGATTACAAATTATTTATCTTAAGGTATAATGAAAGAGTAAAAACAGGAGGGGGATTTTTATGGCATCACAATACGATGATAATCTATTCTTTAAAATGATTTATGCGATTAGCGATATCGCTGTTTTATCAATTTTATGGTTTATTGGAAGTTTACCGCTTGTAACGATTGGGGCTTCAACAACGGCTTTATTTTATGTTTGTGGGAAAAAGGTTAAACAAGATGAGCCTAAAATAATTTCTGAATTTATTAAAAGCTATAAAGAGAATTTTAAACAATCTTTTTTGATTACCGGGATTTTAGCCATCTTATGGTATGGGACGTTAACTTACTTTATGATGAGTTTTTCCGCTTTAAAAGAAGGCTTTAATGGGTCAGTTGTGGTCATGTTGGTTTTAGCTTTTGAGGTAGTGATGATGAGTGTTTATATGTGTGCACTTTTAGCTAAATATGAGCTTCGTACAATCCAAATTATTAGAAATTCATTTTTATTTATACATGCTTATTTTATTGAGTCGATTAAAGCGTTTGGTTTAATCATCGCTATCATTTTTTGCTTGCTGCTTGTACCCGGGATTGTGATTGTGTTACCAGGAGCGATTGGATTAACCGGAAGTATTTTTATTCGAAATTCGATTCATAAGTTTTTAGTTCGTCAAAAAGCAGTTGAAGAATTACGTCAAGAACAAGCCATTGAGTGTTAGGGGGATTAGGATGGGAATCTTTAATGCAGATCGGCCTCTTGGAAAAATGTTAGCAGACGCATATGATTTAATGTTATTAAGTGTCTTATGGTTTGTGGGATGTTTACCAATTGTAACAATCGTGACTTCAACAACGGCGCTCTTATTTGTTTGCGGGAAAAAGCTAAGAGGGGAAGAGATTCAAGTAGGTGCTGATTTTTATAAAAGTTATCGTCAAAACTTTAAAATGTCATTCCCGCTTCTTCTTATTCTCGGAATTTTTTGGTTTGGAAGTTTGTTTTATCTATTCATCGGATATCGTTCATTACTGCAAAAAATGACGCTTGCCTGGCTGTTTATCATTATCCTAATTTTTGAACTTGTCGTCTTAACGGCCTTTATTCTCTTATTATTCTCACGTTATGAAACATCAATTTTTCAACTTTTAAAAAATGCTCTCTTTATGTCACATGCTTATCTTCTTCAATCTCTTTTTATTTTCTTGTGGAGTATTGGATTAAGTCTTTTAGTCCTTTTCATGCCTGGATTATTTGTGTTAATGCCAGGCGTCTTAGCTTGCTTAATCAATTATTTTGGTGGAGCTGCGATTGGGCATCATTTAAATCACTCAAAATAATCATTCGGTTTGTGAATGGTTATTTTTTTTATTTTCTTGCAACTTTTTATCCTGTTTATCTCTCTAATAGGTGTCAATTATGATAGCATGGTATCAAAGAAAGGTTAGGCGTAGGATATGGATCGTGTATTAGTAATACCTTGGGTTAAAAAAGTAGAGGAAGTCAGTGAGAGGCAGTTAGCTAAAAAGGCGATAAGAGGAGATCATGATGCTTATGGTGAACTACTTAAGCGTCATAAAGCCTATTTTTATAAAATGGCCTTTAGTTATGTGAAGGAGCAACAAGTAGCCCTTGATATTGTTGGGGAGATGACCTATTTAGGATTGATGAAGATTCATCAATTAAAGAATCCCGATTATTTTAAGACATGGATGACGAAAATTTTGATTCATGTGGCTTTAAAGGAAATCAAGAAGCAGCAGGATGTGATGCCATTATTAGATCAGGTTGATATTCAGGAGGTTAACAAAGGAATTTCGATTGAACAAAAGTTAGATTTGTATGAAGCAATGGATCGATTACGGCCTGATTATAAAATGGTAATTATTTTAAAGTTTTTTAATGATTATAAAGAAAAAGAGATAGCCGATTTGATGGAGTTACCGCTAAATACCGTAAAAAGTCATTTAAGACGCGCGAAAGAGGAGTTAAATGTTTTATTAAAGGGAGGATGTTTTAATGAATAAATATGATGAGATTTCTTTACCCAATCAATTAGACGATGTGATTAATGAAGGAGTTAAGCAGGCGATGATGATGAAACGTACAAAGAAATTAGGACGTGTGAAAAAGGTAGGAGTAGGATTAGCAGCGGGGCTTACGATTACACTAGGACTTGGATTCACGAATCCAGCAGTAGCCTCTAAGTTACCAGTTATTGGTAATGTCTTTGAGTCAATTGAAAAGAATTTGTACTTCCCAGGTAATTATTCAGAGTATGCAACATCAGTGAATGAAACCGCCTATTCGAATGGAATTGCGATGACGTTGTCGGAAATTTTTAGTGATGGACAGTTTTTATATGTAACGTATGTCGTGGAGAGTGAGAAACCATTTGAACATTTATCCTACATCGTTGAAGAAGCAAAGAATCAGGTCATTGAGGTGAATCAACTGCTTGTAGAAGAGGCCTATAGTAAAGTTGATTTTGATGCGGAATTAGAGGTAATCGGAATTTCAGGATTTGAAGGAAAATTTATTGATGAGCATACGTTTGTTGGCGTGGAGCAGTACTATTTAGGATCAGGAGAAATTCCAGAAGAGTTTACCTTCCAAACAAAGAAAATTGTCGTAGAAAATTGTGCCAATCATATTGATGATGAATCACAAACCACATGGGGAACTTGGGCATTTAAAGTGCCAGTTAAGGTTAATCAAGAGTTATCATCAGTGACGGTTGTTGAAGGAGTAAATGCGAATGGAGCCAGTATTGAACAAATATCAATGACTCCATTTGGAGTCATTGTGGATGCGACTATTCCAGAGGAAGATTGGTCACGATATGATATTCGTGTTTTTGATGAAACAGGAGAAGAGCTTCAGATGAGCCAATTAAGATATTTAGGAAATCAAGGCGTAAAGGGAATTTATCGAGCATCAAAGACTAAAACAGGAACGTTCAAAGTTGTGATTGAAAAACAAATTTGGATTCCTACGGGTGAGGATTCTTATGAACATCATGAAAGTGAGACTATTTTAGAAAGTCTGATTACAATTAAATAAATAAGGAGCCTGTGATGGCTCCTTTTAAATCTTAAAGAATCGGTTCTTAGGGGGATTTTTTTAGTTATATTTGAACGGAAAGATCTAAGTTTTGCAATTTATTAAAACTTTAACCAATCATTGCTGATTGATTTTATTTCATGTAGTGAATGAAGGGAATTTAGAATGTTATGTGGTATAATTAGAAAAAATGGAGGGGAATCATGAAAAAAGGGATAAGTATCTTTATTTTAAGTATGTTATTAGCTGGATGTCAGTCTGTGACTTCAATGCCACAGCAAGAAATCGTAGAGGATAATCAAGGGGTTGAAGAAGAAGTCGAAGAGCTTTCTGATGTGCTGTTTAATCTTAATGAGCTAGGCGATGAGTATCTGCAGCCTTTGACGTTTTTAGGACGTCTTGGAGGTCATGATCTTTATTTGACAGTGCCATATACGCTAGATCATCAGGCCATTCTTTATCAGACGAGTGCATCTCGTTTAGATGTCATCAAAGAAGTGATGCTTGGGATGAGTGTTTTTAAGGTAAAGATTCTTGATAATCAATTGTATGTGATAACGGAAGAGGAGTTATTTATTTTTGATGAAGAGTTAGAAGTTGTTCAGGTAGAGGGATTACCTGATGTTATCAACGGAGAGGGGAAAATTTTGGGGTGTGACTTTAATCAGGATTTAACGATGATGAGTTATAGCAATACGGAGGGGCTTTGGTTATGGAATCAGGGGAGTGAACCGGTTTTGTTAGCCAAACCGATTTATTATGATGCTCAAAAGTTACTTGAAGTGTCGTATTATGGAATGCCAACGTTTATTAATAATGGACAACATTTAATAGCAGAAATCGGGGGATATGAAGCGGCAGCAGGATATTTGATCTGTGAATTAGCGTCACAGACTTGTGAAAAATTAGAGGTTCCTGCTCAAGCGAATATGATGGATTTAGCTTATAATGAAGATTACTTACAAATGTTTGTATATGAAGAGGATGATTTTGTCATGCGCTGGTTTGGGTTAAAGGAGCAGCAGTTTTTGGAGGGGGATTTGATTGAGTTTGAACCGGTAGAAGGGGAGACTCGAGAGATTATGGATTATATGCAGCAAGGAAATGAAATGGTAGTGGCGATTGGAATTAAAAATGAGGGACAGTTTTTTCCGAAATGGATTGATATTGAGCGTTATGAGATATTAGAAGATGGAATTTTAGAATTTTTAGAGCAGTTGACGATAATTGAGGACATTAAGGTCGATTTAATTGGATTTACCCAAGAAGGTAAAGTCATTTATTGCCTAGATCATGATGATTTAGGCTATTCGCAGCGAAATTTTTACGTAACGGAATAAAAAAAGTCAACAAATCAGAGGAAGCCGACATATATTGAAAAATATAGAAGGCTACTCTGATTTTTTTAGTTTGAGATTTGCTATGAGCTATTTTGCAAGCAAAAATTAAAAAAAGTTTTAGAGGCTTTCTTGATATAATCGACAAGAGGTCATATAATAGTGATGAAAAGGAAAGGGTTTTCAAATAAATGGGGGAGAATATGATGAAAGATGATAATTTGAAGGTTGTGTTACCAAATCATTTGAGAGGACGAAGTTTGGATACGAAAGTCATCCCCATGCTTTGTCATTTAAAAACAACATTAAATCATTTAGTGGAATTAAAAGGTGATGCTTCTTTATTAAAACAATGGGAGAAACGAAGTTATCGTGCCTATTGTTTAGGTGAAATTCAAGATTTGATTGTGGAGAGTTATCCTGAGGAATGGCCTGAAATTGTAAAAGAGCATATTTTGAGCAAAGATGTGAATGACTTAGGAGCGAGTTGTATCGATATTTATTTAGTCGCTTATGTGACTGAAACATTTGGTGTTGGTAAAGATGTTTTTATTGATTATGTGAAGTCAGCTGGTATTTCGACGAAAGATAATACAGCGAGTGCGATTTGGAAAGTTGGAAAAGCTGATGGGATTTATTTGGGGCTTTTAAATGGTGATGGATCGATTCGAGATATTAATTTTTTTAGACAATGGACTAAAACTGAATTTGTCTTATAAGGTGATGATGATTATTAAAAATTGAAATAAGACATAGGAGTGTAGGGGCCTATGTCTTTTTATTTTATGTAAGATGGTATCACTATTGGTTTGATACCTGTTTAGATAGGGGGCGTTTATCCGTTGCTTTTTTAGAATTGACACCTCAATGTAAAAAGAGGAAACATTAAGTTTCCTCTTTTTAGTGAGCTTCAGTTGTATCAATGGTATGAATGGTAACTTGTGTTCCATCTTGTTCAATGTCACCGATAATATCACCTGTTTCGGAAAGACCGATGAGTGAGAAATTTTCTCCTGTAAAATCAGGAGAATAGGCCATCCAAATATAGGTTCCCTCTATATCAGATTCGATAATTTTAGCGCTATGAGCGATGCTAAAAGACGGCTCTGTAATTAAGACTTCATGTAAGTTTTCATCTGTTGTGATTCCTGCATAAATCGTATAGGGAACATCTTCTGTTTTTTGAAGACTGACATAAGAAAGACCAGCTTGTGCTTCTAAATTTGAGATTTCATAAGCAATGTTGTAATCCATAAATTCATAACCTGAAAAGTTACGATTGACATAGGCGATAGATAAGGAATCCGTTCCGATGGTTCGATACAGTAAAATGCTACCATCTTCTGTTTTTTTCTCATAAAGGATTTCAATGGAATCAGCACCGGCGACAGACATGGCTTCTTCTGCTGTTTTAGAGGCTGTATTATATTGACAGATATAAACGATAGATAAAACAGTGACGAGTAGTGAGATACTAATGACAATTTTTTTCAATGGTTAATCCCTCTCTTCCTTAATATGCTATAGTATACAAAAGAAGAAAGAGATTTACGACGTGATTGACAAATGTTTTCAAAATTAAAAAAAGGAAGTGAACCATTAAAACAAAAAGGGGCAACATCTTACATAAAAAAAGTCTGCATTTTGAAAGATATTCGATTTAAAGGAATATTTGTCTTTTTCCATCCGCCTCATTTTATGAAAAAGTTAGGTCTATTTTGAGATTTTTGTCAATATAATGTAAACATGTAAACGAGCTGTCGGATACACGGCGATATTTTATGGATAAAGGGGACACGGATAGATGAAAATGGAGAAATTTTTGAAGGATGAGAATTGTTTTGAGGCGTTCTATGGAGGACGATATCGTTATGATCATTTAGTGAGATATCAATTAATGGATGCTTCGATTATGATTCCGAGACAGTTAGAGGTATTAATGAATTTGGATGGTTATGACTTAATGGCTATTGAGGGACAATCGAGCGTTGATTCTCCCCTTACTATTTCGATTACACGTCAACAACTCGATGAGGGGATGACACCTGTTATGAAAAATCAACAGTTGTTAATGAGAAAGTCTGCTGAAATTAAAGGAATTAAAGTGGATGGTTATCAGGGGATGATTATTAAAAATGACCTTGGGTTTAAAGGGTGTGAGACCTCTCTTATTGTGGTGGTGAATCAAATCATGATTAAAGTGACGGTTTTATTTAATGAATATTTTGTAAATATGGATGAGGTAACGAATAAAATTTTAAAATCTTTTCACCTTAACTTGCCACAAGATCCGAGTAATGCCTCAGTAAAAGAGATGAAGGCAATACCGATTCATGCAGATGAAGAGAGCTTGTCTCACACATTAAATCGGATGAAGAAATTATTTAAGGGACGTTTTATTGCCAAACAATTAGCCTAAAAAAAGCACTTTTATCAAAAGTGCCTTTAAAAATCTGAACTCATGATACCGCCTACTATCTCAACTAGTTCACTTAAACGTTTTTTGACGGTCTCTAATTCTTTTTTACTTTCATTAAAATCAGCCTGTAAAGACCAGAGATGACGATACAGAGATTGAACTTGCTCTTCTGAAATGAAAGGATCTTGCTCATGAGCTTCGATGTTTTTTTCAACTAAATCCATTTCGTGTTGAAGTTCAAAGAGATGATCTTGCAACGCATATTGCTTATTGGTTAATTCCATGTGAATTTCCACGACACTCAAAATAATTCCTCCTTTTTAAAAGTAGTTTGGCTATTTTTAGATTGATTATAACAAATACGGTGACAAAGTTGACACCCTATTTAGGGTATACAATGGAATTTGTCTTCGTTATAATTAAACATGAAGAAATCGTAGGACATGCAATCAAATAGACAAACTTAAGGAAATTTAAGGACGCCAAGCTACAGGGCTTAACTCAAGATGATGATGCTAGCTAGTTGCCATAGAAGGTAAGATAGATTCTTTTATGTTTAATGACACCTGTTTTTAGATAAAATGGCAATCACCTGTTTGCGGTAGTGTGAGGTTGCAGTCATTGAATCTACGGATTCTTTATTGGACCTGATCATAAAGCATCTCAAAAACGTTATGATCTAGGCTACTCATTCATTTCAATCTAGGACTCAAGCAATGGCACTAAAGTCCTAATTCCTAATCCTTTTTGGATTAGAGTCGTGATCATTTATGAGATGAAAGCATCGTATGGCCTCCCAATCGTATGATATGCCTTTTCATCCATGAATTGAAAATGACTCAGTATTGGCCTGTATCCCAAAATAGGAAAATACTTGTTAAATCATGTGAAGCAAGCAGATGGTTTTTTATTCTCCCAAAGTAGGAAATCATCGCTATCATCCTATTTGTTTATGAAAAAATTACCCAAATTCTTATGGTTTATAAACGAAAAAATACTCTAATAAAACATTACTCAATATCATTTAAAAGCTTTGATAAATGTTTAGTTTAAAAATGTGAATGAAACATTTTAAACTATATTTATCAGAGTTTTTTTTTGTTTAAGTTAAATCCACTCTATTTTAAGTAAGAGATCATGGTTAGCTGAATGAGATGATAACATCATTCAGTATGACGTGAGACTTACGATTGAGTAGGCCAAAAATGTAAAATTTATTATTTTAATAAGAAAAATATTTTAAGGATTGAAAATTTATTAATTATCTGTTTAAAAAAACAATAAAACAAAATCATAAGTTAGGTTTTATGGTTTTAAAGATAGGAAATGAAGGATTAGTATGGTAATATTATGTTATAAACTGTCAAAAAAAGGAATTTGATTCGAGGGAGAATAAACATGTATTTATCAGAAGTTGGGGCTCGTGATTATGAACAGTGGATTAGAGGAATTTTATTTAAATTAGAATATGACAATGGTCAAATTGAGGTTTATGCAAATGGTCATTTTATGGATGAAATGCCGTGTGAACAAGAATCTTATTTTAAATCAGCTGTGAATCATTACTTATGTCTTGTTAGAACTGGCCATGGCATTTATACTGTTCCGAAATTTGCGAGTAATGAAGAAGATTATTTTGTCTATGAGGTGGCATCATCAGAAGGTGAGTTGACGTACCTAGAAGATTATACTCATGTTGGATGGGGCATTGAGAAATTATCAGATGAAGAGTTAGCGTCTGGCGTCTTTTATCTTCCTAAAACGTCAGAAATCCTGCCTTCTTTGATTAAGAATAAGTGGTATACGATTATACACGGGTATTTTGAAGAAGAGACTTATGTTAAAAAGGTTTTGGTGCATCAGACGTTGGAAACGGTTGAATCTTATTTGCAAAGTGAACGTGCCATTAAGTCTTATTTAACGGGACATTTACAAATTTTTGATGAATCACGTGCTAGAAGATTACCGATTCAAGATATGAAGGCGTATATTTCACTAGAATGTAGTGATGGCGTAAATGAAATCTCTTTGTTACCTCGACTCTCTCAAATCGAGGTAAAAGAAAGTGGTCAGTTGTATTCGTTAACGGAACTGTCACAACATTACAGACTAGATGTGGTGGGGCTTGGATTACAACCTGTGGGTGTTTATAAAAAGATGGGGAGCCGTAACCGAAAGAAATGCGTTAAAGAAATTAAAGTATTTCATTTAGATGATATCCCTCAGTCTGCTCTTTGCCAATGTGGAGAGATGACATTAGAGAAGGGGAGATTAGAGGAGCGCCTTTGTTTAACGTGCTTAGAAGTTCGGAAACAAGTTGCACATGAACAAGGAAAATTACGACTCGAGTCGCAGTTTGAAAAATTTTTAAATGACCCAAATGCTTTAATTTTGATGGCATATGGAAATGAATCTAAACATTCTAAGATGATGATGCTCATTGATGTTGCGCTAGTGAATTTAGCGGGAGAAGTCGTGTATCAAACATTAGTTTATTCGAAACAACCACTGAGTGAAAAAGTGCTTGAGATGGGCTATGAAGAATCGATGTTTGAAAAGGCGCCTGATTTTTTAAGTATTAATGAGGAGTTACAAGCTCATTTAGTCGGAAAAAATTTATTATCTCATGTGATGACCAAGCGCGAAGGCGTTTTAATTCATACGTGTCGTCAAAATGGGGTGTGGTTAAATCAGTCTTATGAAACACTTTGCTTATTTCAATTAATTTATTATTGTTTTCATGATTTATATCCAAGTCCTGCAAAACTAGGAATTGAAGGTATTTGTGATTATTTCGATATCCCATATGTCTTTCCACGCAGTGCGAGTCGTGATGCATTAGCTATTTTAGAAATTGTTAAAAAGCTCGCTCAGAAAATGGATAGGGGAAGAAGATAGATGAGATATAAGGGAAAATTGTCAAAATAAAAAGCCAAATGAGGAGATTTCATTTACGGTGGAATAAGAAAAAAAGCGTATCAAGCCATTGCGATCTGATACGCTTTTTAGTTTACTCAGGGACATTGAAGAAAGTAGGAAGTAAGTCTTCTGAACCTTCTAAAATATCGTATTGAATTAATTCAAAGGTTAATAAAAGTTGTTGTTGTTTTGCTGTTAATTCATTAACTTGGTTTTGGTTAGCATCCATTTTAAAGTTGTTATGTAACACACTGAATTCTTCGTATAAATCAGATAAGAACATTTGGAAAGGTGTCAGTGGCAAATTAAGCTCTTTTAAGATTAGGGGAGCAATAAAGATTGGGCTGACATCATAAATGTTTTCAATGTTAAAGTCTTGGATGTTTGACATAATTAATAAAGGTGTTTCATAGAATAATTTAGCTGTCTGTGCATTTGGATCTTTATCAACGTATCCATGAGCAGCATGAATATCGGATGAGAAGTTGACTAAATGGTCTCCAAAGAAGACAACAACCGTTGGTTCATCATAGTTTTCAATTTTGGTAATAAAGTCTTTTAAGGCAGTATCTGTTTCTTTTAGACCCTCTGCATAAGTTTCCATTTCCTTGTTTTCAACTCCAGATGAATCTGTAACGGTTATGGACGTTGGACCGAATTTCTCATCAAAGATAGGGATGTGATTTTGCATGGTTAATCCATACGTGAAGGTAGGACCTTCTGTGTTTAGTAAATGGTCGTACATTTGATTAAATACGTATTCGTCTGTTACATATTTCCCACTATCAATATATTCAGGGGCTGTCATTTTATCAATTGACATAAATTCATCAAATCCAAGAGCTGGATAAACGAGACTTCGTTTATAGAAGGCTGCATTATTTGGATGAATCGCAATTGAAGAGTAACCTAAATCATCAAAGTAAGAGACAATCGATGGAATCTCTGTTTTTTGACTTAAAGCTTGTTGGAATGGGACGGTTCCTTCTAGTAATAAAGAGTTTGTAAAGCCAAGTAAAAATTCAAACTCAATATTTGCGGTACGGTTGCCTTTAAAAGGTGATAACATGTTCCCTGATGAATAAGTTTGCATGTATTGTCTTAAGTTAGGAAGTGGATCTTCACTAAATGTTAATTGATTAAACACAGTTGGATCACTTAATGACTCACTGACAATGACCATCACATTAGGTGTTTGGGTATTCGTTAAGTTTTGATTATATTCTTTTGCTTTTTCAGTATAATAATCAGTGATTTGTTGCATATTGGCTTCACTATAGTTTTCATTTTTAATCATCAAGTCGTTTTGAAGATTGGTGATAAATCCAAATAGGAAGCCATTTTGTTGATAGTTTGAAAGTTGGTTCCATTTTGAGAAATTCACTGTCTTAGTGACGATCGGATTCATGAATGTTTTATCGTAGTAAAAGGTTGAGGCGAGATAAAAAAGTGCTAAAACTAATCCAATGACACGGGATTTGAGTGTTAGTTTTGTTCCTTTACGTGTGAAGACGGAAAGAATAGCTAGACCAATGATGAAAGCCATTAATCCACCAATCAGAGCTGGCGATAAAATTTCTTTAACATAGCCTACGATTTCATCCATTTGCGATAACATAGACATATCTGACGGATAAATTGGTTCTCCAACGACAAGCATTTTATAGTAGTTCGCAATGCCAACGACAATTAATAAGAGGTTTGATAAGCTAATTGCTAAAATTAAGTGATTAAAAAGACAATATAATGCCAAACTAATACTAAAGACAATTGTTGAAGCCAAGAAAATTAAGTTGATATGATGTGCAATCCATGTCATGGTGATATCAAAGTTTGGGAAAAAGTAAATGATTTGCATCACTAAGATGGTCAGAATCGAAGTGAGTATTAAGTAGAAGAAAATACGAATCCACTTGATGAATGAATCATTGTGTTTCATTTTTACTTTTTTAAATAATCCGATTTCACTTCCCGTTATAGAAATGAAGAAGATCATTAATAATAGAGGACGATAAGAGACATTGGCAAGTCCGGTCCATTTAAATAAAGTGATGAGGAGGATAGGCAGTGCAGCATATCCAATGATTTCAGGTGATAAAGCTTCAACATTGAACCTTTGTGTCAGTTTGCCAGCAAAAGCCACCAGATAACTTAAAATGAGATAAAAAGCCATCAGCGAGCCCATATAAGCGAGGTTTAATAAAATAGGATAGTCGGGTGACACTTTAATTTTTAAATCGTTCTCTGTTGTACTATTTAAATGAATGGTTTTAACGAGATGATCGTTACGATAAATAGAAAGAGTTCCAGCTCCACTCGTTTTTAAAAGTTGGATGCCGATTAACTCATTTTTTAGGTTGGATAGAGTTAAAGGAGTACCATTAGAGCTTGCTAATGTTTCTTTAAAAATCCAATCATTGTCTGTCGTTAGAGTACTTAAATCCAAATTTTGATGATTTACATTCATTTGAGAAATTTGAACAGGTCCCTCACTCGCAACAAAACTTAATGAATAAGATTGTGTTAGAAAGGGTAATGGCCTCTCAATCGTAAAATTGAAATATGAGACACTAATTAAGGTGATTAAAAAAACAATAAGGTTTAGATTGGATTTATTTTTGACATTGATTTGCTTGGTTATGAAAAAATAAGCCACGCACCAAAGGGCTGTCACTAGGATACTTAATAGAAGTTGAGACGTTTGACTATTCGTCCAAGTGAGAATACCATAGGCTGTTAAGATTCCAATGCAAATCTTAAATAGATTAAACTGTTTCATTTTAAATCCCTCCTTCATAATCCGTTAATTAGAGTCTTGCATTTTGGCAAGCTTTTTTATTTAGATCATGAATTATAATCAAAGAATCATCCTATATTTTAAAGCATAATTCTTAGAAAAGATAGAAAAATGTCGAAAAAACTTACTGGTTTATTTTAGATTCCGTCAAAATCAAGATTAAAAATAAGAATACTTCATAGAAGATAGGTTAAGTTAAGGATAGAATCTTTTTTATCAATCCAAACTAAATGGACCTAAATTTTAATAAATGTATAAAAAATGTAGCAAAATAGTGAATATAGTAGTGATTTTGTATAGAAATGACGTGAACTATTGATTTGAAAGGCTAAGCTTTCTAAAATAAGTCTAGATGTCAGCAATGACACAAATTGTCGACGAGAATCGAAACTCAAAAATTAACTTATTTTTAAAACAGATTCTAATCTTTTTAATTATAATAATGAATTCTTGCACCAATATTGAAAATAGAAAGCGCTTGTTTATAGAATGTTTAAGTTAATGTGTTGTCAATTCAATAAAATATTGTTATCATGTATGTTTGTCACAATCGCTCGAATTTTAAACAGAAAGAGGATTGTCAAATAGAGTGATTTTGAGATGTCTTTATTTTAATGTGAGATAGAGCCATGTCAAATAAATCTGTTTCAACACCTATTATGATGAAGATTAAAGAGCTAACTTAAACGAATACAAATGACAACCATGTCTAAGTCATATTGAGGAGAGATTTATGGAAAAACTAATAATGATTAACTTTACGGTGGCAGCAATTTTTTTCGTCTGTTATTGTTATCAATTTCTATATGTAGCAACGGCCTTAGTTCAAAAAGATAAACCGCATAAAGAAGAAAAAGCTCATCATTTTGCCGTCTTAATCGCTGCACGAAATGAGGCAGAAGTGATTGGCCATTTGATTGAGAGTATTCAGGCACAAACGTATCAAAAGGGCAACGTAACGGTTTTTGTTGTCGCAGATAATTGTACGGATAATACCGCTCAAATTGCAAGAAATCTAGGAGCCGTCGTCTATGAACGCTTTAATCAAGATAAAATTGGTAAAGGCTATGCGATGGAATATTTACTAGACCAGATGGAAAGAAACAATGAGCGTTTTGACGGATATTTTGTTTTTGATGCGGATAATGTTTTGGATCAAAACTATATTTTAGAAATGAATAAAACGTTCTCCGATGGTTATGACATCATCACGAGTTATCGTAACTCCAAAAACTTTGGTGATAATTGGATTTCAGCGGGATACGCCATCTGGTTTTTATGGGAATCAGAATATTTAAATCGAGGACGTATGTTACTTGGAACAAGTTGCGCTGTCTCTGGAACAGGCTTCTTCTTTAGTCGTCGTATTATTGAAAAATATGACGGATGGAAATTTTTCTTGTTAACAGAAGATATTCAATTCACCGTAGATAATGTTCTTTCAGGCGAAAAAATTGGGTATTGCCGAAATGCCGTCTTATATGATGAGCAACCAATTAAATTCAAACAATCATTTAGACAACGTCTTCGTTGGGCAAAAGGATTTTTCCAAGTCTTTCGTCAATATGGTGGGAATTTAATGAAGGGGGCGCTTCGAAAAAACTCATCATGCTTTGACATGTTTATGGTCATTAGCCCAGCTATCTTCTTAACTATTTTTAGTATTTTATTTAATGGATTGGCTCTGTTATTGGGGGATTTCTCGCGTTATGAAGTGGCTGTTATTATTCGTAGTTTACAGCAAATGATTATTAATATTTACTTTACGTTAGTTGCCATCGGAGCGTTAACAACGTTTACGCAGTGGAATAAAATTCACACGACGAACTTCAAAAAAGTTCTGTATATTTTCACATTCCCATTATTTATGTTAACGTATATTCCTATTACGATTACGGCTTTATTTAAAAAAGTGGAATGGAAACCCATTGAACATAGTAAAGCAAAAACAATAGCTGAAATTAAGGAGGGATAAGGATGCTAAAACAAATGAGTTCGGCATTTTTTGCGCCATTGGATCAATATCCAAGTGCAGGGATGTTTACAAGCGCCCATCTTATCTCATTATTGGTTTGTTTTGTGATAGTAGGTGTGTGTTTACTTGCCTCAAGAAAGATGCAGTGGAAAACAGTGATGAAGTTAACCAAAATCTTAGCGGTTATCATCACCCTTCTCGAGCTCATTAAAATTGGCTATAACTTTTATTTCGGCTATACCTGGTTAGATGCATGGTTCCCATTATCGTATTGCTCATTGTTTATATATGCGTTATGGCTTAGTGGCTATGGAAAAGGCGTGTTTAAAAAACTCGGTGATGCATTTATTATCATGGGTGCTTTACTTGGGGGAATTGGATTTTTAATTTTCCCGACAACGTCACTCATGAGATATCCCATTTGGCATTACTTATGTTTATACAGTCTGTTCTTCCATACGGCTATGATTTATTTAAGCTTTATGTATTTAAAACAGCAAAAAACTTTAGTAAACCGAAAAACTTATGTTTATTTTAGTGTTTATTTTATGATAGGAGCCATGATATCAATTATCTTAAATGTTTTATTTGGATCAAACATTATGTTACTTCGAGAACCCTTTAATGTTCCATTTGCCTTTGTTCATGAAATTCAAAAACATAGTCAAGTCGCTTATACGCTACTGGCTATGCTAGCTTACTTAGTTGGACCTGCCCTATTTTCATTGATTGTCAAAATAATCTTGGCTCGTCAAACAAGAAAATTTAATTAATACAAAAAAACGTCTCACATTGTTGAGACGTTTTTTTTTGTATTCCACACTTTGTTCATGAGAAATAATAAACCAAAGACTTTCTCTAAATAGGAGGAGTCTTTTTGAAAATTGAATTGATAATTACCCGTATAATTCTTTTGCATGTAAAATTATGTGATAAACTATTATTAGAAGAAATCAGAAAAGGGGGAATATGTAGATGGTATTGTCTTATGAACAAGTTATAAATCGACTGAATAAATGGTATTATAATGAGGTTTTTATTGCAGTTTTATACATGGGATGGTTTTTATTTTTTTCATTAATTTTTGCCGTAATATTAAGTTTTAAAAAATCACAACTTTTGAAGATGGTGAATAGATTAAATAAAGAAATTATTAATTATGAAGCACATTTAAGTCATCTAATTTATCAAATAGAAAATAAAGAAGTTATGATTAACGAAATAATAAAAGATGCTGAAAAACAAGCAGTAGAGTCAATAACAGATTTACTTAATGAACAATTAAAACAAAAAGAAGAATTAAAGAAATTAGAAGATGAAATAGAAAATGCCACAGCTAAGGTCGACAAAGTAGAAAAACAAATTAATACTCAAACAAATAAATTAGAAAAAATAAAGAAATTATATAGAGCAGTAGAATACTCTATTAATAATTATCAAGAGTTATCGGAATTAGAGTCACTTGAGTTAGAAGACTTGTGTCCAACAGTTGTGTTGAAAATCCATTCTATGGATGTGAAATCTTTAAGAAAAGCCTATAAAGAAAATGAAAAAACTATTAATGAGTTATTGATTAAATATGAAGCAAGAAGTTGAGGAGAGAAAACAACTTGAACAACAAAGAAAACAGGTTGAAAAGGAAGAGGCTAAATATATTGGAGAGATTAATAAAGTTAAAGAGCTATTGTTAATTACGGATAATCAAGATAAATTATCTCAATTAAATAATAAAATTGAAGAGTTACAAAGACAATTGTTTGATGTTGAGCAGAAGAAAGACGATATTATAAAACGTCAAAATGGAAAAGCTGGAAATGTGTATATAATTAGTAACTTAGGGTCGTTTGGAGAGAATATTTTTAAGGTGGGTATGACAAGAAGGTTAGAGCCTATGGATAGAGTAAAGGAATTAAGTGATGCCAGTGTGCCTTTTATGTTCGATGTACATAGCTTCATTTTTTCAGATGATGCAGTTGCTTTAGAACAAAAATTACATAGTATTCTTGAAAAAAATAGGGTTAATAAAATTAATCTAAGAAAAGAATTTTTTAATGTATCAATTGATGAGTTAGAAAAAATAGTTACAGAAATTGATCCAACGGCAGAATTTAATAAAACTATGATTGCTGAAGAATATAGACAGTCTCAAGTAGTGTAGAATATAATGAGTTAACTATGACATTTAGGAGTAAATATAAATGATAGTATATGAAGCAACAAAAAGTGAATTTTTAAACCATATTTTAAATGATGAATTAACGATGAAAATTTATGAGAATTATCAGAAAAAGATAGGACGTACATCAAAAAATGAAATACGTTCTTGGGATAATTCGATGCAATATATGTATAAGGTTTTAAGTACAGATGACATTCCTAGTGAAGCAGGCGTAGCCATTGAGTATAAGGTGCCAACCACTTCAAAGCGAATTGATTTCATTTTAACTGGAATGGATGAGCAAAAAAATGATTCTGTTGTTATTGTGGAACTCAAGCAGTGGGAAAGTTCTGAATTAGTTGAAATGAAGGATGGAATTATTAAAACTCGATTTGCTCATGGAGTAACTGAAACAGCCCATCCATCGTATCAAGCTTGGTCATATGCAAGTTTAATTGAAAATTATAATGAATCAGTTCAAAATGGGGAGGTAAGTTTATATCCTTGTGCCTATTTACACAATTATGTTCTTGAAGAGAATGATGCTTTAATAAACGAACATTACCAAGATTATATTGACCGTGCCCCTGTCTACGTAAAAGGTGATGTATTAAAACTTAGATCATTTATTCAGAAATATATTAAACTTTCCGATCGAAAGCGTATTTTATATAAAATTGAAAATGGAAAAATTCGTCCTTCAAAGTCTTTACAAGATTCATTAAATTCAATGCTTCAAGGAAATCAAGAATTTATTATGATAGATACTCAAAAAGTGGTGTATGAAGAGGCACTAGAGTTAGCTCGCGATTCTTATCGTAGTAATAAGAAAAATGTGTTAATTGTTGAGGGAGGGCCAGGCACAGGTAAATCTGTTCTTGCTATAAATCTCTTAGTTAAATTGACATCAGAGGAGATGGTAAGTCAGTATATTACGAAAAATAGTGCGCCTCGTTCGATTTATTGTGAGAAACTTCAAGGAAATCATAAAAAATCATACATAAATAATTTATTTAAAGGTTCAGGGTGTTATTATGAATCTGATAAAAATGAGTTTGATGTTTTAATTGTGGATGAAGCACATCGGTTAAATGAAAAGTCTGGGATGTTTAAAAATAAAGGAGAAAATCAAACAAAAGAAATTATTAATGCCGCTAAATTTTCAATCTTCTTTATAGATGAAAATCAAAGGGTAACAGTATCAGATGCGGGGAGTAAAGAGGCCATTAGATTCTTTGCAGGTCAGTTAAATGCGGATGTTTATGAAATGAAATTAGATTCTCAATTTAGATGTAATGGAGCAGATGGATACCTGTCTTGGTTAGATGATGTATTAGAAATTAAACAAACGGCAAACTTTGATGGATTCGAATTTGATTATGATATTAAAGTGGTGGATGATCCGAATGTCATGAGAGACCTAATTGAAAAGAAAAATGTGATTAATAATAAAGCACGAATTGTAGCGGGATATTGTTGGGAATGGAAAAAAGACGGTCGTAATAATACGAATCATAAAGATATCGAAATTAAAGAGCATCATTTCGGAATGAGTTGGAATTTAGGAAACTCATCAACATGGGCCATTGATCCAACCTCAGTGAAAGAAGCAGGATGTATTCATACCTGTCAAGGACTTGAATTCGACTATGTTGGTGTGATTATTGGGGATGATATGCGTTATGAAAATGGTCAAGTTGTAACAGATTTCTTTAAACGAGCTAGCACCGACCAATCCATTAAAGGATTAAAAGGAATGTATAAAAAAAATCCTGAAGAAGCTTTAGAGTTAGCAGACAAAATCATAAAAAATACATACCGAACCTTAATGACTCGTGGACAAAAAGGATGCTATATTTATTGTACCGATCACAACTTAAGTATCTATTTGAAAAAACGTTTAAATCAAACTGATAAAGTAATTCGCTATATTCCAGTAGCGGATACCTATGGATGGTCAATGGCAGCAGAAGATGAGTTAGAATAATAACAGCCAAGGAGTATTTAAAGGGAAATCTTTTGATAAAAAGATTTTGCTCAACTCTTGAGGAATATTTACAATCGGTAAATTTTCTATAAGGAATTAAGATTATTATTGAAAAACTAGGTTTAAAAGAGATTGAATCAAATGAAAGACTTTCAGCTTCTATAAGAAGATGGGAGTCTTTTTTTTAGGTTTAAGTCGAGGGAAAATGGGGGATATTAAGTAGGAATAGTTAGTGAATAGAGGAGGTGATGAAATGGGATGGAAATGTTTAAAACAGGTTTTAATTATGATGATGATCATTCTACTAACGGGGTGTGGTTCATCGAGAGAACCGATTAAAAGCGCGGTTTCAAGTGCTTTAATTGGGGTTCAAAATTATGATGAGAGAACGGTTGAAAAATATTTTGGGGTTAATATTTTAGATCCTAACACGTTTTTAGATGCCAAAATTACGAACGATATCCCGTTTGATCGAATGATGCCTCAAGTGGTTGAACGGTTTAATTTTAGAATTTTAGATGTTGAAGATGAAGGGGATTGCGCTATCGTTTACACGGAAATGACAAATGTAGACATGGACAAAGTCATGCCATTATTTTATATCGAAATCTTCAACCGTTTATTCTCAAATGCAACGTTATATGAAGAGGGGCATCCCAATCAAGAAGAATTAAATGAGGCTTATCATCAAATCATGACGTATCTGATTCATAGCGAGGAGAGGGAAATGATGACAACGACGGTCGAGGTTCATCTTATTTATGAAAAGGATTCGTGGAAGATTGTTCTCGATGAAGCTGTATTAAATGGAATATATGGGGGACTATTAACGTTTTTTGATGAGGATGAAGGAGTTTAATAAAGAAATTAGGTCACTTTTTGACAGTATCTAACATATAGTGTAGTAAATACAAGTTAGGGGCGATTGTTATGAGTTTGAAACTATCGGATTTAATTTGGGGATTAGCACTCATTATTTTAGGAATTGGAGTAGGGGGTGATGTTTTAAGGATTTGGGATTTTAGTGTGTTCTTTAGTGGATTTTGGGCATTTTTTATCATTATTCCGTGTGGAGTTCATATTTTTGAAAACGGTATTCGACGTGGAAATCTCATCGGTCTCGGGATTGGAGTCTCCTTTTTATTATGTCAATGGATTCCGACTATGGAGATGTTACTAGTTCCTATGATATTGGTGGTGATAGGGATGGCATTACTCATTGTTCCATCTCGTAGAGAAGATTTAGATGATCAAGATGAAGAAAAAAGAGATTAGCGTAACTAATCTCTTTTTTACAGGCAATGGCTATAAAATCCTTTAAAAAAGTCTATAATGAATAAAAAGATAGGATAAGGGTGTGAGTCATGAAAAAATGGATTTGGATAATCATTGCCGTCTTAGTGGTCGTTGGCGGGGTTGGATATATAAAATTTCAGCAAGTATTTCCGGAATTAACCGTAAAAGTGATGTTTGATAAAGTTCAAGAAGATGATTATGCTTTAATTTTAAACTCGGATGAGCTTACTTTAACGGATCAAGAGCGGGATTTATTACAATCTGTTTTATCAACGATCAGCTATGAGATAAAAGGATCACGGATTGAAGGACAGGAAGCGTATGTCACAGTCGATTTAACCTTTGTTGATGTACTGCAACTGATTATTAATGAACGCCTGACGATTTTAAAACAAGTCTTGACCAATTTCTTTGGAACAATTGATGATATCTTCAATGGACGAGGCCAAGACATGTTAGTTAATACCATTTTGAGTTTAATGGAAAATGAACAAATTGAAAAGCCTATGATGAGCAAGACCATTGATCTGCCGCTCAAGAAACAAAAAGGATTGTGGGTCCCAGATCTCACCGAAGAATGGTTAAATGAGACGTTTAAAATTCCTACTCAAGAACAGATTTTAGATAAATTAAAACAAGGTATTCTTGGATTCGTATCGTGATGAACGAGTAGAACTTTAAATTAAGGAACAATCAGCTAAAATAAAAGCTTTTTAATGTTTCAAAGATGAGGTTTAGGTTCATCATGCAAAGGATATTAAAAGAGGTGAAAAAATGAATCGACGATTAATCATGGGGATCTTGATTGTCAGTTTTTTAATCGTGGGAAAAGTGGGACGATTAAGAGAGGTTCCATCTCCACGAAAAAGTTTAGATTCACTGATGTATCAAGTCCAGGAATTAGAGATGACGTTGTTAACAAGTACCGATTCAAATTTTGAGAATAAAAATTTTTCTTTAACCTATGATGTTATTGATATCACAGAAGAAGGCGATTTAGCGCAGATTTGGATGGTGGTTCAGCAGGATGGTCAAAAAGCAAAGGAATTAAGGGTGATGTTTAAAAAAGGAGATGACTCATGGATTCCAATGGTTTCAGCTGAAGAAATGATGAGCAAAATCTCAGTTCAGTCAGTTTCTATTTCTGAAAACGATGCTAAATAAAATTTATTAGACTCATTCCTCTTGCAAAATACGACAAGATGAGTTATTCTAATTTTAATTTAATGAAAATACACCGGTTGAAGTTTTATAGAAGAGTTTCCAATTTGGAACACCGAAGGAGTCATACTCTCAGGTACTTGATTAATCAAGTGAGGACTGTAAAGCGGACGGAACTCTGGAGAGACCTATTTGAATAGGCGCCGAAGGGGCAAGGCAATCTCGCTCAATCTCTCAGGCAAAAGGACAGGGATGAATAGTATTTTTTGGGAACGCATTTTTTGTGTTACCCTTCTTTTTACTAACGTCAAACTCCAGAGTCATCTTTAAAAAGGTGACTCTTTTTGTTTGTTGGGGTAAAATAACAGGAATTTCCCAGGAAATCGACATATTATTTCCCTTCTTTTTTAAAACAACCAGTTGGGTGTAAAAAAAGGAGTGTTAGTGATGAATTTTGTACAGTTATTAGATCAAATGAATCGTTTTGTTTGGGGACCTCCACTGCTAACGTTGTTAGTTGGAACGGGGGTCTTATTAACCGTTCGTTTAGGGCTAATTCAATTATTTAAATTACCTCAAGCGGTGAAGTTAATTTTTAAAGCAGATAATAAAGGTGAAGGGGATATTTCTTCTTTTGGTGCGTTATGTACAGCGTTAGCTGCAACGGTTGGAACAGGAAATATTATTGGAGTGGCGACTGCGATTTCAGCGGGAGGACCAGGAGCACTTTTTTGGATGTGGTTAGCTGCGTTCTTTGGCATGGCAACGAAGTATGCAGAAGGCGTATTAGCCATTAAATATCGTGAAGTGGACGAAAATGGAAACGTGGCGGGAGGACCGATGTATTACATTGTAAATGGAATGGGGAAAAAGTTTAAACCATTAGCCATATTCTTTGCTTTTAGTGGGATTTTAGTGGCTTTACTTGGTATTGGAACGTTTACGCAAGTCAATGCGATTTCTTCAAGTATTCAAAGGACATTAAATGTTCCTGCAAAAATCACTGGACTTTTATTAGCTGTCTTAGTTGGGATTATTACGTTTGGTGGGATTACGGCTATCTCAAAAGTTGCAGAAAAAGTGGTGCCTGTGATGGCAGGGGCTTATATTATCATCTGTCTTATTATTTTAATCGTGAATTATCAGTTCATTCTGCCAGCTTTTCAAATGATTTTTGGTGGTGCTTTCACACCATCAGCCGCAATGGGCGGTTTTTCAGGAGCAACGATAGCAATGGCTATTCGAAATGGGGTCGCGCGTGGCGTATTTTCAAATGAGTCAGGTCTTGGAAGTGCACCGATTGCAGCAGCAGCTGCTAAAACTCATTGGCCAGCTGAACAAGGGTTAATTTCGATGACGGGAACTTTTATCGATAGTCTCATTATTTGTACATTAACGGGTTTAAGTTTAATCGTAACAGGTGTCTTTACGGTTGAAGGGATTTCGGGTGGTGCTTTAACAGAAGCTGCATTTAATTCTGTGTTACCGACTGTCTGGGGGATGCCTTTAGGTTCTTTACTTTTAATGGTGTGTTTATCGCTGTTTGCTTTTACCACGATTTTAGGATGGAACTATTATGGCGAGCGTTGCTGTGAATTTTTATTCGGTGTGAAAAGTATTACGCTATATCGTATTCTTTTCATCATCATGATTGGACTTGGAGCTTTCTTACAATTAGATGCAGTTTGGTTAATAGCTGATATTGTGAATGGATTAATGGCTTTACCGAATTTAATTGCGTTAATCGCTTTAAGTGGGGTTGTGGTAGCTGAAACCAAACGTTATTTAGCTTATCTTAAACAAGAGGAGATACATGATCTTCACGTTAAAGTGAGGTCATAACCCAATTTGATAAAAAAAAGAAGGAATCTCAGAGTTAGAGATTCCTTTTAAATTTAAAAAAATATGTTATTTTTGGTAATAAAATGTTGAAAAAATTGTAAATTTTGAGATAATAGTAACAATATTTCAAAAGAAGTGAGGGAAGAAGCATGAAAAAGATGCCATTAATTTTACGTATTTTAATTTGGTTAATCATCGGAATCAGTTTGGGGGTGATGTGTCGCACCACCGAGTTGAGTTTACCGATTGCCATCATGGCGACTTTCCGAAGTCTATTTGGAGCGTTTATTTCGTTTGTGATTCCATTAATTATTATTGGACTGATTGTTCCTGGGATTGCATCGCTTGGAAATCAATCAGGAAGAAGTTTATTTCTAACAACGGTACTGGCCTATGTTTCAACGATTAGTGCAGGATTTTTGGCTTTCGTAATTGGAAAATTATTATTACCTTCTTTAATAGGAGGCATTAGCTTATTTACGGAAGATGGCATCACGATTACCCCGATTTTTACGATTGAAATGCCAGCGATTATGGGAGTGATGAGCGCACTAGTTTTAGCATTTTTACTTGGAATTGGGCTTTCAACTCGTAAAGAAAGTTCTTTATTTAAAGTCTGTCAGGATTTTAGTGAGATTATGATGTCTGTGATTTCAAAAGTGATTGTTCCGATTGTTCCCATCTATATTGGTTCGGTTTTTGCAGAACTCAGTTATAGTGGAACCATTTTCACAACGATTAAATCTTTTTTAATGGTTTATCTTGTCTTATTTGGATTGCAGGTTTTATATCTAATCATTTTATATACGGTAGCTGGGGGAATTAAACGTAAAAATCCATTTCGATTATTAAAAAATATGTTCCCCGCTTATTTAACAGCTGTTGGAACGCAGTCATCGGCTGCAACGATTCCGATTACGCTCGAATGTGCAAAATCGAATGATGTGGATGAAGAAGTTTGTGAATTTGTGATTCCATTGTCTGCAACCATTCATATTGCGGGTGATACCATGACATTAGTGTTAACCTCGATGGCCATTTTGTTATTAAATGGACAATCCCCAACACTAGCGATGTATATTCCGTTTATTTTAATGTTAGGGATTATGATGATTGCGGCACCTGGTGTTCCAGGAGGTGGTGTGATGGCGGCTCTTGGGTTACTCGAATCCATGCTTGGATTTGGAAGTTTTGAGAAGCCATTGATGATTGCTTTGCATGCGGCACAAGATAGTTTCGGAACGGCTACTAATGTCACTGGAGATGGGGCAATGGCCATCTTTGTGGAAAGATTAATTAAACGTAAACGATAGAAGAGCGAATTTTCGCTCTTTTTTTGGTTAAAAAGGGATCGTTTTTCATGAAAATTCATATTTATGTCAAAAAAACAATAAAATTTAGAGAACTGAATTTTAAGATATTGGAGTGATTGAAGTGAGGTGGGAGGGTTTTTCTGAAATAGGTCGCTTTATCTTAATTGTAGGACTTTTGATTTTGATAGTTGTGACGTGTGTTGGGATGGTTATGTGTGAGTTTGAATTGTTGCTCGATAGAGGAAGTACCCTAAGTGCCAAAGAAATGAGAGCATGTCTTCAAGAGCGGGAGGAGATTGTTTTAAAAGGCAGTCAATTAGCGATGGATGAGTACCGAGCGATTTATATTGAAGATAAGAAAGTGGGATATGCACGACTTGAAATGTCATCTTTTTTCGAGGCGAATGTGTATGTGTACCGTGAATCATGAATTGGTGAGTTATTTTGAGAGTGTTCAGAATCAGCTGTTATTTCAGGGGCTTAATGAAGCGGGTTTAGTGTCAGGTTATGTGTTAGAAGATGAGGAGAATTATGTGTTTTATTCACCAAATTTAGAGGTGATTGCAACGAGTGAAAGTAAGGAACCTCGGCAAATTTAAAATTTGTCAGGAGCGTGTTTATTTGAAGTGCAGTATCGTTATAATTTTTGGCGTAATGAACAACAATATGAGATTAAAAGAGGTGAGGATTCAGAATTAGATTTGATGTTTGTCATCTGGATGATTTTTAGGATGGAGGTTGAGTAGCATGAAGAAAGGGAGGGTTAAATTTATGTGTCATCGCATATATTAGTATAAAGGAGGAAAAGAGATGGCAGAATAATAAGCATCGTACTAGGTATTCATGAGGTCTCTTTTAACTAACTTTTATTGTACAATTTAAAAAACCATCCCAAGCGAAAAGGTGATGCTAGTTAATAGATATGGATGGGAGGAATAGCAATGGATTTTTCTAATCTTAAATCGTTAAAATCGTGTTCACTTGAAGAGGTTAAGGAACGGTTAGGAGCTTCAAAGAAAAAAACAGAACTCTATGTTAGTGAAGTTAATCCAGATGAGTTTGCGAAATTTCAATTTTCACCTCAAGTTGAAGTCGATGTCACGATGACGAGTCATATCTTTGAAAAATCGGATTCCTACTTTTATCATTTATTTCATGAAGTTTTATATCGGTCCTTAAAAATTGAGGTTGACTTAGAACGAATTCAATTAGTGAAGGAATTAAAATTTTTAGCGACTCTGATTTTGGTTGGATTGACGCTTGTTTTTTTAATTGTTTCTCTTCGTTTTCCATTTAAAGTCGGACTTTTTGTTTTAATTACGATGGTCTGTGGTGTCTTATATTATTTATGTTGTCAAAAACCTGAGTTATCTGTGACACATATTGAACGACGAACGAATTTTAAAATTATTAATGAGACGTGGCTTGAACAGTTACCTTCTCTTTATGTAGTTGATCAAACAGAAGTCTATCTTGGAGGAAATTTACTCACCGGCAATAGTGAAGATTTAAATCAACCGTTTTATAAGGTAGAATCACAAGAGGAATGTTTAAAGTTAATTGATTTATACCGTATCTGCGTTAAAGAATCTTCTTACATCGATGATACAGTCTTGATTGGGTATTATTTTGAATTATTACAAGGGGTGGAAGGAGAGGTTCTTACCGAAATGGAATAAAACCATGATAATCATGGTTTTTTTATTTGTTATCAATCACAATTTGGATTAAAGTATCAGATTGGGGTATTCTATATAAAGCACGCTAGGAAGGTTAAGATGCTATTTTGATTCGTTTAAAATGAAGTTTGTATTGAATCAGATGACTTAATGATTGTGAATGTTAATCATTATTATGAAAAATAGTTATTATATTAGTTGCTAAATTAAAAGCATCATTGTAAAATAAAAGACACTTGACAAATTGAATAGGAGGGAAGTGAACGGATGACAAGTTCATTTTTTACAGATTTCTTATATTTAACCGATATTCGAACGGTTATTTTTATTGCGATTTTAATTGCTTTATTCTTTGTGATGAAGCAATTTGAAAAAAAGAAAGTTAAATTTTCAACACGTATGTTATCGGCAACTGCGATTGGTCTTGTACTTGGATTATTAATTCAAGTTGTAGGCGGATTCCCAGATGTTCCGATGGATGTTCCATTTATTGCAGAAATTAATAAGTGGTATGGATTAGTGGCAAACGGATTCATGGATTTATTAAAAATGTTAGTTGTCCCACTTATTTTCTTCTCAATTATTCGTGTTATTATTAACATGAAAGAGGGAGAAAATTTAGGAGCGATGACAGCTAGAACCTTGTTGACGTTAGTTGGAACAACAACGATTGCGGCGATTATTGGATTAATCATTGGAAACTTATTTAAGTTAGGGGTTAGCACAACGTTAATGGAGGGTGATGTTTCTATTCGTGAAGTGAGTTCAATTGTTGATACACTTCGTGGGCTAATTCCATCTAATCCAATTGCAGCGATGGCAGAAGGAAATGTGGTAGCAGTTGTTATTTTTGCGGCTTTTTTAGGAATTGCGACGAAACGTCAAACGAAAAAGTATTATGATGTGGTGAAGCCATTTATTGATTTTGTAGAAGCTTTCTATAAAATCATTTTAAGTGTTGCGATGACAATCATCAAATGGATGCCATATGCCGTGATTGCCCTACTAGCAAATACGATTGCGGGACGTGGAATGTCAGCTTTAGGACAAGTGTTTGACTTTATTATTGCCCTGTATGTTGGAGTCGCTGTGATGTTTGTGGTGCAATTAATCTTAATTGCAATGAATGGATTAAATCCATTCCGTTACGTTAAAAATGTATTAGATGCCTTAGTATTAGCCTTTACTTCACGTTCAAGTCTTGGAACATTACCTGTAAGTATTGAAAAGCTAACCGATAATGTTGGACTTGATAACGGAACGGCTACTTTTGTTGGAAGTTTAGGATCTAATGCTGGAATGAATGGATGTGCGGGACTTTATCCTGCATTAGTCGCGGTCATGGTAGCTAACATGACGGGAACACCGATTGATTTAAGCTTTATTGCGATGTTAGTCTTAGTGATTGCGTTAGCTTCATTTGGAATTGCTGGAATTCCTGGGTCTGCAACGATGGCGATTTCAGTTGTGTTATCAGGAATGGGAATGGGAGCTTATTTCCCACTGATTGCAGGAGTTATTGCGGTTGATCCGATTTTAGATATGGGACGTACGATGTTAAATGTAAACGGAACATTAACAACAGCTGTTTTAATTGGAAAAAAATATAATCATATTGATAAAGATGTGTTCTATGGACGCAAAACATTAACTGAAGATGAAGAATAGAAAAAAGACGGGGACTCACCCCGTCTTTTTTATGCCTTTAATTCATGAATCCCTAAATCTAATAGTTGAAGTTTAATGGATCCAATTTTAGAATCTTTTGCAATTTCATATTTGGTTACACTGATACTTTCAATCTCACCCACAAGATCGATGATTTCCTGATTTTTGATCCCTTGCGTCGTGTTGACTTTAAAGCAAGCCACGATTTTTTTATTCTCTTGATGCTCAATTTTTAAATATTCTGTATAGCTATTAGGCGCTACTTCATTCCAACAATGGAAGAATTCTGGTGTGAAATTTAAAGCCATTAGATGTTCTCTAAAAATATCTAATCGTTCGATTAAATAAGCATCTTTTAATTCTTCTAAGTCAATTTGAATGAGGCGATTTAAAAAGTCTATTTGTTCTTCATCAGTCGCGTATCGAGCATTGTCTTCTTCGCAAATTAATAAGGATGTATTGAAACAACCGTAGAGATGGGTGTCTAATTGAATGGTCCATTGTGCTTGCATGTTCTTCCCTCGCTTTTATAGTCTTTGTTGTCATTTTACTATATTTTTATTTTTTATCCTATATCAGTGACGATAAGTTTTCTTGATTTTTAGAAAACTTTGATTGATTTAAAATTTAGATTACCTATAAGTATCGCGAGGAAAGTACGATGTTAAGTAACCTGATTGACTTCGGCCTAATCCTTTCTCTTGAGATGAAAGGATTAGAATCATGAAGACTCATCTCTCGTACGGTCTAAAGATGAGCGTTAAAAAGCCCGTCACTGGCCGTTAGGGGCTAAAGTCGTGTCATTTAGTTTTTGGATGAACTCAAAAAATTCTTTTAAACTTCGTAAGTCATCTGTTTCAAAAACTCTTTTTTGAAGGCCTTCAATGAACTCAAGACTATACATCACAGGATGAGCCCGAGATTTCATGTAGTGAAGACCGACTTCTTGCATCATTTGTCTTAAGTATCGTTCATGATATAGAGCATTTGTACTGACGAGGCCACGATTATCTTTTTCCATGAGTTCAGGGTCCTGGATTGCCACATTATAATGATTAGCAAAAGGGGCAAAGGCTTTACTGTAACTGGTTGGGAAGTAGTCACGATTACCGAGTAACCAGGTTTCAATGCATTTATTTTGAACGAATATTTGATAGGGACAAGATAAGGCATGTGGATAGTTTTTGATTTTATTAATTGTTATCTGTTTACGAGCCATGACGCCTTCATCATCTCCATCTAAGAAGATGAGAAGGTAGTTGAATTTATGACTTCGATTGATGGTTTCAATGGTTTGTCCTAGAATATTTCGAGAAGGTGAGCTAGGATCTGTTCCAAGAAGACGTGGATAACCGAGCCCACTAAAGATGACATAATTTTGGTCAGTCACCTCATTAACAGTGGCAACTCGTGTGAGAGAAGGCATTAAATTGCCAATCCAGTTATCGATGATTTTATGACCAGATTTTCCGTCTTCAACGAGAATGTAGAGATTCATGTTAGAAGACTCCTTCGTATTCAAGTCGGTTCATGAGTTCAAAAAAGGCATCGTATTTGGTTTGACCAATGCCGAGTTCGATTGCTGTTTTATTTGAAACGATAGAGTCGATTCGATGAACAATGACCCAACAAGAAGGTGTAATGTTATTAATGATATAGGGATGATGGCTGGTTAAAATCATTTGAATTCCTTGTTTTTGAATCATCTCTTCTAGAATGAGTCCTAAGCAATTAAGGCCTAAACCATTTTCAAATTCATCAATTAATAAGACTGTTCCGGGTTTAGCTAAGGTTACTTCACTTAAGTAGATAAGTGTTTTAAGCATCCCATCTGATAAGTTGTGGTGCGTCAGCGTAGCACCTGATTTATCTTTTAGACGTAGAACATATTGATTTTCAATTGTTTCAAAGGTCAAGTCTTCGACTTCTTCAAATATCAGTTGGTATAAGGCTTTTAGAATATCGAAACGCTCTTTTTGAAATTGATAAATATAGGCTAGTCTTTCTAAGGTGTTATCACTTAAGAAGTTTAGTGAGTTTTCTTTAATTTGTTGTTGTCTGATGAGTGAAACAGGAAGAACATAACGAATTTTTTCGTTGATGTTTTTAATTTGTAGTGGAATGGATAAGGCACCTTCTCTAGAACTTAAATCTTGATTGATGATATGATAGTTATCAAGTGTCACTTCATAAGTATATAGGTGCTCATTGTATTCAAAATCAAGGACGTAGTGCCCAGATTCGAGTGTCTTGGTTTGTCCAGTTTGTAACAGTTGGGTTAACTCTTTAATATAATGAAGAACTTGACTTTTTCCTGATCCTGAGACTCCAACGAGGAGTGTTAGTGAATGGAAATCGATTGGTTCAATGCTCAAACTATTTGTACTATTTACGATTAATCTATGGATCTTCACAAATTTCCCCCCTTATTTGATGCCTAATATAAATTACTCAAAGGAAAGGAGAAATGGCACGGTTTAAGAAGGAGGAGAGGGACATTTATAAAAAAAACTCTGAGATTATCAGAGCTTTTTTCTTATTCAGCTAATGCTTCTTTTTCAGTGGGTGTTAATTGATAAGTTTGACCACTGTTTTCAATTTCACGGTATTGTTCCATTTTAACACGGAATAATTCTCCATTTGTTGGAGGTGTATAAGTAATGGCATTTGCTCCTGCCGCAATGGTTTCTAAGATTGATTCATTTGTTGGTCCACCCGTTGCCATAATTGGGATAGTTGGGAATTTTTGACGAATAGAACGAACAATGGCCGCGGTATTGGCACCTCCACTGACATTAATGATGTCAGCTCCCGCTTCAATTTTAGATTGAACATCTGTTGATTCCGAAACAACGGTTACAACAACTGGAATATCGATACTTTCTTTAACGTACCTAATGGTTTCGTGTGGGGTTGGTGCATTTAAGACAACGGCAATTGCACCTTGGAATTCAGCGTGAAGCGCAATGTTTCCAGAACGTGTTCCGTGAGTTAATCCTCCACCAACTCCGCAGATAACAGGGATGTCAGAGACTGTTAAGATGGCTTGGGTAATAGTAGGTTGTGGGGTAAATGGATAAACAGCAATAACAGCATCAGCATTTGTATTTTTTATGATTGCAACATCAGTTGTAAAAATAAATGATTTTAATCGTTTACCAAAAATACGGATTCCACTGCAATTACGAATCACTTCAGGAACGCGAACAAAATTTTTACGCAAGTTACTAGTAACCTCAGGAACTAATTTTTCGGGTGTATGAACTTTTTCAGAAGTCATTTAAATAGTCACGTCCTTTCAAATCAACAAAATTGTAATATAACCATTATATCCGACTTAATGTCAAAAGTTAAGAAAATCTCCGTATCTTTTCGGATTTCCTTTCGCAGTCTTCCAATTATAGGGAGTTTGAGGGTAAGGTATCGTGTCGAAAATAATTAAAATGTCGAAACGTGAAAAAACTTCCGCTTCAAGGTGGTTATTTTATGAAAATAGTTGTATACTTTAAAAGGAAAAAAATTATCCTGTTATATTTAGTCTAGCGTGTGCAAACACTAATTACGATCGAGTAGTTTATGTTTTTAAAACGTTAGCATCATGCTTTTGGAGGTGAACATAAGTGGAAGATTCCATTCCCATACGGACAATTAAATTAATCACACTTATGTTTGCGGTGAAACGTTCTTAGGTGTGAAAATGTAAGAGGTGATTCGATGAGAAATGAAGTGAATTTTGTTAATTCACTGACGAATAGTGGGTTTCAATGGATTAATTTAATTAATCCAACGCATCAAGAGGTTGAGGCTATGTGTAAAGAGCATGACCTTGAGTTTGAAACAGTTATTACGGCACTCGATGAGGAGGAACGTTCTCGTGTTCAAATCGAAGATAACTTCACGATGATCATTGTTGACGTCCCTGTTTCATATGAGTCTGATACATATTATTCAACGGTTCCTTTAGGAATTGTAAAAACAGATAAATTATTATTAACACTGTGTACACAAGAGTTAAGTGTCTTTAGTAAGCGATTAAAGACCCAAACGAAAAGTATTAATGGTCATATTTATCAAATTCTTTATACGATTTCGATTCAATATTTAGGATACTTACGTGTCATTGAACGAAAAAGTAGTCAAGTTGAGCGTGCCCTTCGCCAAACGCCTCAAAACGAAGATTTAATTGAAATGCTAGACTTACAAAAATCATTAGTATACATGTCATCCTCACTTCGCTCAAACCAAATCGTCCTTGAACGTCTAGTTAAGCTTGAAAAATCAGATACGCCAGAAGCTGAGATGCTTGAAGATGTGATTATCGAAAATAAGCAGGCCATAGACATGTCAAAGATTTATGGAAATATCTTAAATAGCAACTTAAATGTCTTTGAAACGATTATCTCAAATAACTTGAATATGGTCATGAAGTTTTTGACAGTTGTTTCTGTGATTATTGCGGTTCCAACGGTTGTATCAAGTTTCTGGGGGATGAACGTCCCGGTGCCATTTCAAGAAAATCAATATGGCTTTTTAATTGTAACGATTATTTCAATTATTATTACCGGGTTAGCGGGTGTTTATATTAATAAAAAGGAAAACCGACGTTATAAAAGAAAATAAAAAAATGATTACCCTTCTATTTAGAAGGGTTTTTTCAAATGAAAGGTCGACAAAGATGAAAGCATTAAATTCTAATTTAACGAACCATCAAACTCATCGTGAGAAACAAGAATCAATGAAGACAGAATTAAATCATATTTTGACTCAGCATCAAGATTATCTTGAGCAACGAGGAGGAAATATTCCACTTTCTGTACGAATCGAAGGATTAAAACGATTAAAAGAAACGATTAAAAAATATGAAGTGGACTTACAAGAAGCCTTAAAGATTGATTTAGGAAAAAATGAATTTGAAGCTTATTCAACCGAGATAGGTTTTATTTACGCTTCTATTGATTATACGTTAAAAAGATTAAAGAAGTGGGCGCGTCCTAAACGTGTGAAATCAGAAGCGGCACAATTAATTGGAACGTCTTTGATTATTCCAAGTGCCTATGGTGTTGTTTTAATTATTGGTCCCTTTAATTATCCAGTGCAACTGTTATTAGAACCTTTAATCGGGGCTATTGCAGGTGGAAATGTTGCGGTTTTAAAACCGTCTGAGTTTACACCACATGTTGAATCAGTTATGGTTCGTTTAATAAAGGAAGCCTTTGATTCTCGATATGTCTCAGTGGTGACAGGTGATTACCAAGTGAATCAGGCTTTGCTTGATTTACGATTTGATTATATTTTCTTTACCGGAAGTGTGAATGTTGGAAAGATTGTGATGGAAAAAGCAAGCCATCATTTAACACCTCTTACACTTGAACTTGGAGGAAAATCACCTGTAATTGTAGATGAAACAGCGAATTTAAAGTTGGCTGCTAAGCGTATTGCATGGGGAAAATTTATGAACGCTGGTCAAACCTGTGTTGCCCCTGATTACGTGATGGTTCATCATTCCGTTTATGAAGCTTTTTTAAAAGAGTTACAGACGGTCATTAAGTCATTTTACGGAGATAACATTCAATCAAATCCTGAGTTTGGACGTATTGTAACGACCCGTCATGCGTCGCGTTTAGCTGATTTAATAGAAGGAAATCGTGATCAGGTTGTGATGGGTGGAGCTGTTGATTTAGAAGATCGTTTTATTGAACCTACTGTATTCAAAGAGGTGACCTTAACTTCTTCTTTAATGGAGGATGAGTTATTTGGTCCTCTTCTTCCGACGATGTCTTATCAATCAATGGATGAGATTAAGCGTTGTTTAAAAGCTCATCCTAATCCATTAGCTTTTTATGTTTTTTCTGAAAATAAAGCCTTTAGTCATCAATTAATCACGCAGTTTTCGTTTGGTGGAGGTTGTATCAACGATACCATTACGCATGTTGCGTCTTCAAGACTGCCTTTTGGAGGGGTTGGAAGTTCTGGAATGGGTCGTTATCATGGAGAGGCAAGTTTTAAGACGTTCACTTACGAAAAAAGCATGGTGAATCGCTCGACGAAAATTCACTTAAATCTTGTGTTCCCTCCGTACAAAGACAAGTTAAAATTAATTAAAAAGATTATGAAATAACAAATGATTTACAATTTCTAGTAATATCCTACACGACTTCCTATCAAATCTCTCATATGATATAGTAAATAGGAAGGGAGAGATGCTTATGTCATGTCTTGGAAATCTAGTATGGCTACTTTTTGGCGGGTTATGGGCCTCATTAATTTGGTGTTTGTTTGGCGTTCTCTGGTGTCTAACGATTGTTGGCATTCCGGTTGGTCTGCAATGCTTTAAGTTAGCTAAATTACAATTAGCTCCATTTGGTAAAGAGGTTGTGACAGTCAACAATGGAAGTGGGACTTTTGTTTTAAATATTTTATGGTTACTTTTTGGTGGGTTAGAAATGGCTTTAGTGAATTTAGTGAGTGCTTTAATGTTAGCTATTTCTATTGTTGGAATTCCATTCGCTTTTCAGGCCATTAAAATGGCAAAGTTATCTCTAATGCCGTTTGGTAAAGAAGTTATTTGATTTATTGGGACGATTTTGTTTAAAATCGTTCCATTTTTTTCATAATAAAATTGGTGATGTTATGGAAAAAAGAATCGTTTATATTGCATATTTAATTATTGCATTTGTTGTTTTTGATTTCTTTTATGGATTTACGGATTGGATTGCAAAGTGGCAGATGTGGAATTGGTATCTTATTATTTTACTCTTAACCATTGCTGCTTTATTGTTGATTAAATATAAACAAAATCAACGTAAATTAGCATTAGATGAGTATAGTAAGCAAAATGAAAGACGTCGACTACAGCTAAGCCAACTCGTTTTATTTGAGCAACTAGAGCATTTAAGTGATGAATCCTTTAACCAATTATTAAAATTATTTTATGAACTGAAGGGATATGAATCGGTTGAAGTAGCGACTAATCCGGCGACGCAAGGTTATGATTTGTTAATGTGGTCACAAGGTGAAAAAATCATTGTCAAGTGGTTTAAATGTGTTCCCTTAATCAAAGATTTATATACCGATCCAGCAGGATTAGAAATGTCAGTCGGTGATATCGTTGGGGTTAGTGACATTCGAGGTGTTTTAGGAGCGATGCAAGATTTTGATGTTCAAGCAGATCAAGCTATTGTCATTACAACAAGTGATTTTAATGATGAAGCGAAAGATTTTGCAAATCGGAATCACATTGAATTGCTAACCGGATATGAGTTTTACCATGAAATTGAAAACTTAAGGGAAAACGGAACGAGTCTCGTTTTAAATGTCAGTGAAATGGAACTCTAGGTCTGATTCATCCGCGATAGATTAGATATTTTGGGGATCGTCGTCTCACAAGAAGGGCTTAGTAAACATAGAAAATAACAACTAGAGGTAAAAGGAGGTGACGCCATGTTTTTAGCGGGTGTCGTCGTCGGAAGTTTGGTGACGTTAGTGATGGTTGCATTATATAGTTGTTTAGTCGTAGCGGGACGCGCCGATCGTCAGATGGAACAAATGATCAAACAAGATGAAAGATTTAAGGATAAATAATTTAAAGAGGACCTGGGTAAACTAGAATGATTCTAGAAAACCGAGGTCTTTTTTATGAAAATTCGTTTAGGTTATGTAGCTATTGCGCTAAAGTTAGATAAGGTTACAAGTTCATCACCTGTGACCTATAAAAAATATTCATCACTTTCTTCAAAGCGTGAGCAACTTAGTTTATTAACGCGCGTAACTAAATCAAATTTGCACGATTTGATTAAAATTTTAAATTATAACGCGAAACAAGAGATTCATTTTTACCGAATGACATCAAAATTAATTCCATTGGCCACCCATCAAGAGGTTCTATGGGATTATTCCAAAGTCATTCAGGAGGAATGTCAAGAAGTTGCAGATCTAATTAAGAAATATGACATGCGAGTCGATGCACACCCCGATCAGTTTAATGTTTTAAATAGTATCAATGAAGCAGTGATTGAAGCGTCGATTCAATCCCTTTTACATCAGTTGCATTTATTTGAGTTATTTGATATTAAGTCTCCTCAACTTGTTTTACATGTGGGGGGGAAAGCCGGTGGGAAAGAGGCGGCATTAGAGCGATTTATTCAAACATTTCATCGGCTACCACCAAATATTCAAAAGGCTTTAATCATTGAAAATGATGATAAAGTTTATTCAGCCGATGATGTTCTTAAGCTATGTCAAACCTTAAATATCCCCATGGTTCTTGATATTCATCATCATCGTTGCTATAACGAAGGGATAGAGCTTCAACCCCTTTTAGAATCCATTTTTAAAACGTGGGATCAAAATCCTTGGCCTCCTAAAGTTCATATTTCAAGTCCGAAAGAATTTGACACGGATCGTCGTCATTCAGATTATATTGAAATTGAGGATTTGCTTCGATTTATTGAGTTGGTTCAACCCCTTAATCAAGATCTAGATATTATGATTGAAGCAAAACAAAAAGATTTAGCCTTATATCGCCTCATACAGGATATAAAAGTTGCAAGACCACATTGGAAGTGGTTAGATGGGACAACCTTTGAAGTTTAATGGTGAAAACAGCACGAAAAGAAGTGCTGTTTTTTTGTATAAGCATCACAAGAGGGGATAGCTTTGGAAAATGATATGTGATTTAGAAGATAATCTTAGAACTAATGTTTGATAAACGTAGAAGTCCCTTTATTTTACGTATGACTTTTTGGTATAATAAAATAGATAAAGAATGTAGATAAAGGATGAAACATATGTATTTAAAAAGAATTGAAACAATTGGTTTTAAATCCTTTGCCGATAAAACTGTAGTCGAGTTTGAACGAGGCGTAACGGCTGTCGTAGGACCGAATGGATCAGGGAAGAGTAATATTTCAGATTCGATTCGTTGGGTACTCGGAGAGCAGTCGGCAAAAAGTTTACGTGGTGGGAAAATGGAAGATATTATCTTCGCCGGGACATCAACTCGTAAACCACTTAACTTTGCTGAAGTGACACTCGTTTTAGATAATAGTTGTCAAAGCTTACCGATTGATTATGATGAAGTAAGTATTACCCGTCGTGTTTATCGAACGGGGGATAGTGAATACTTAATTAATAAACAAAAAGTTCGTTTAAAAGATGTCATTGATTTGATTATGGATTCAGGGATTGGCCATGATTCGTTATCCATTATTTCTCAGGATAAAGTTAAAGCCATTGTCGAGGCAAGGGTTGAAGATCGCCGTGTGATTATTGAAGAGGCAGCAGGTGTTTTAAAGTATAAGATGCGTAAAAAAGAAGCAACGCGCAAACTTGAATCGACTAGTGATAATTTAAGTCGTGTTCAAGATATTATTTTTGAGTTAGAAGACCAAGTTGAACCCTTACGTAAGCAATCAGAAAAAGCTGAAAAGTACATGGTCTTAAAAAAGGAATGTAGTGAGTCAGAAATCAGTGTGTTAGCTTATGATATTAAAACGTTAAATGACCAAATGGAACGTTCAAAAAAAGAACGTAAAGAAGTGGAGTTTGAACATTTAAGTATTAATGGAAAGATTGCGACGGATGAGCGTCGAATGGATAATTTAAAGCAAACGCAACAAGCTCAAGAACAACAGTTAGAAGCCTTACAAACTGAGTTAGTTGAAACGTCAGAGTTAATTCAAAAATTACAAGGTCAACGAGATGTTTTAAAAGAACGTCATAAAAATGCCTCTTCAAATAAAGAGCAACTGACGGAACAACAGGTCGAACTTGAACAGCAGTTAGAACTAGCGACGAAGCAATTAGAACTAGCGACCAGTTCGATGAAAGAAACCGAATCCCGTTTATTAGCCAAACAAACACAGTTAAATCAAGTGACGGAAGAATATCAACACTTGGAGGAAAATTTAAAAACAGAATTAGAGTCCACGCGAGAGGCTTACTTTGAAGATGTTAATGAACTAGCTAGTGTTAAAAATCAATACATTTCGATTAATCAGCAAATTAAAAAGACAGAGGTGACGCTTGAACGCATTAGTGGTGATGAAAATAAATCGCTTATTGATCGTGAGACGTTGCGTCGTGAGCAAGAAGGATTTAAGCAAGAGTATGATAAATTAAGTGCACAATTAAAGGAGAAGCGTGAAGAGTATCAAACATTACAAAAAACGCATCAACATTCGTTAAAGCAATTAGAAATGGAGACAAATCGTTTTAGACAGTTAACGCATCAAGTCGATAAAATGATGAATCGTTTACAATGGCTAGAGGATGCTCAAAAAGATTTCTCAGGATTTAACGAAGGGGTAAAAAAAATCTTAAAGGCTCGTGAGCAAAATCAAATTAATGGGATTGAGGGAGCCGTTGCTGAACTAGTGTCTGTTCCTAAAGAACTTGAGTTGGCGATGGATGTGGTACTAGGTCCTGTTATGCAACAAATTGTGACAACAAGTGACGATGCTGCTAAAAATGCTATTGATTTCTTAAAGCGTCATCATGCGGGGCGTGCGACATTCTTACCTTTAAATGTTATTAAGTCTCGTGTGTTGCCAATGGATGTTTTAAATCGTATTCAAAATAATCAAGATGTTGTAGGTGTGGCTTCACAATTAGTGGGTTATGAAGAACGATATCGACAAATTGTTGAGAATATTTTAGGAAGTATTATTGTTACGAAAGATTTAAATGTGGCTAAAAATTTAGCAAAGCAATTGAATTATCGTTATCGTATTGTCACGCTTGAAGGAGACGTTATTAATGCAGGAGGAGCGATGACCGGAGGGGCTGTTAAACGTCAAGGTTCATCGTTATTACGTCAAAAAAATGAAATTGAAGATTGTCAAAAGAAAATTGCAGAGTTAAATGAAGAAGTCGAACAATCAAAAGGACTTCAACAAGAGTTACAAGAAGTCGTTAAAAATTCTGAAAAACAATTATCAAAACTTCAATCGGCTGGCGAACGTTTAAAAGATAAAATGTCGGAGACGAATCAACAAAAATTAGCGTTTGAATATCGTGAAAAAGCACAAAATGAACGTGACGAATTACTTCGAATTGAACGTCGTGAACATGAATCGGAGTATAAGCAATTAGTTGAAAAGAATAATGATTTAGCCGAATCGCGTTTAAGACTTGAAAATCGAATTGAATCAGCTAAAGGAATCATTGATACACTAGAAGAGCAACTTGAACAACAAGAAGAAATGAAAACTCAGTTGATGGAAGTTATGACGGAGTTAAAAGTTGAAGTGGCTAAACTTGAGACGGCTCTAACAAGTGAAATTGCGACTCATTATCGTTTGCAAGAGGAATCAGGCCAAGCAAAAGAACGTTTAGCAGAATTAATCAATCGATTAGAGCAAAGCGAACAAGAAATGCTTGGAAATGATGATGAAGTTATTTCACTTGAAACACAAATTGAGCAACAGAAAGAATCTCGTGAATCGATTGTTGAAAAAATTCAAGAACAACGTTTGACTTTAACAAAAGTCAGTCAAGAACTTGAGATTTTAGAGCGTGAAGTAAGAGAAAGTCATAAAATTCATCAAAAAATGACGGAGTCAATTAATCAACTCGATGTTGCGATTGGAAAAGTTGATGTTGAGATGGATTTAATGATTAAAAAACTTGAAGAAGAACATCAAATGACGTTTGACTATGCGAATGAACATTATCCTTTAAAGGGAAGTATTGAAGAAGTTAAACAAAAAATTCGTAGCTTAAAAGGTCAAATTGCTTCACTCGGTGAGATCAATGTGGCTGCAATTGCCGAGTACCAACGAGTGAAAGAACGATACGAATTCTTAACGACACAACGCGATGATTTAATTGAAGCGAAAGCTAATTTAGAGGAAACGATTAATGAAATGGACCAAGAGATGACCATTAAATTTAAAGAAACCTTTGACTTGGTTCGTGTTGAGTACATTGAAATCTTTAAAAAATTATTCGGTGGTGGAACCGCTGATTTAGTGTTAACTGATCCTCACGATTTATTAAATACTGGGGTTGAAATCATTGCACAGCCACCTGGAACAAAGTTAAAAACTTCAAATTTATTATCAGGTGGACAAAAAGCCTTAACATCGATTGCCTTATTATTTGCCATTTTAAAAGTTCGTACGGTTCCGTTTTGTGTGCTCGATGAGGTTGAGGCTGCACTTGATGAAGCCAATGTTTCTCGTTATGCCAATTATTTAAAGGCATTTAGTAAAGAAACACAGTTCATCGTTATTACTCACCGTAAAGGAACGATGGAAAAAGCTGATGTATTATACGGAGTGACGATGCAAGAACGAGGGGTAACGAAACTCGTGTCAGTTCGTATGGATAATGTTTCAGATTATCTAGATGATGAAAAATAATAGTCATAGACCGTAAAATATGATAGAGTAGCATTAAAGTCATTTTGTATGACACGATATTATTAATTAATTGAGGTGAAGCCTGATGGGTTTATTTGATCGTCTAAAGTCGATGGTACTTGGAAAAAAAGAAGTCTCTGAGACAGAAATTCGTGCTCAGCAACATTATAAAGAAGGTATGAAAAAAACACGTGGTAACCTTTTAAAACAGTTACAGTCTGTTTTTTCAAGCTATAATGACATTAATGAAGAGATGTTTGAAGAGTTAGAAGAAATCTTCATTATGGCTGATATTGGTGTTAATACCGTGGTAGATTTCATTGATCAATTAAAAGAGACTGTACGCGAACATAATGTTACGGATCCAAAAGAATTACAGCGTATTATGGTCGATAAACTATTTGAAATTTACGTTAAAGGTGAGTTTGTGAACTCAAACTTACGTCTGAATAAAGAAGGATTAACTGTTATTTTATTTGTTGGGGTAAATGGGGTTGGAAAAACAACCTCAATTGCAAAAATTGCTCATCAATTAAAAGGAAAAGGAAAGTCTGTTTTATTAGCCGCAGGAGATACGTTCCGTGCAGGTGCAATTGAACAATTACAGGTTTGGGGAGACCGCATTGGGGTCGATGTGGTGTCATTAAGTGAAGGTTCAGACCCATCAGCCGTTATGTTTGATGCGATTAAAGAAGCGAAGGCTCGTAATGTTGATGTGTTATTATGTGATACGGCAGGACGTTTACAAAATAAAGTTAACTTAATGAAAGAGTTAGAAAAAATTAAACGCGTGATTGAACGTGAAGTTCCAGGAGCGCCTCATGATACATTATTAGTCATTGATGCAACAACAGGACAAAACGGAATGAATCAAGCGAAGGCGTTTTTAGAAGCGACAGATGTATCTGGAATTGTTTTAACAAAATTAGATGGAACAGCAAAAGGTGGAATTGTTTTAGCCATTCGAAATGAAATTGGGATTCCGATTAAATTTGTTGGTTTAGGAGAAAAAGCCGAAGATTTAGTTCACTTTGATATTGAACAATATATTTATGGATTATTTGCAGATTTATTTGAAAATGAAGCAGAGTAATTAGGTTTTTAGGTAGGGCTGAATAGATGGGTCTTGATAAGTTTGATGCAGTTGAAAACTTTTATCGGGACTATAGGTCTCTTTAGTATCAAAAGAGCTTAACGATTAAGTCTGATTATGAAATTATAAATTATCGTTTAGTTTGTATATAGAAGCTAGTGGGGGCATTGTGATGTTAGAAAAAGTCAATCGAATGAATGAACTGTATGATGCATATCAAGTATTATTAACATCAAAGCAGAAGACTTATCTTGAGCTTTATTACCAAGAAGATTTATCGTTGAGTGAAATTGCTGAACAATTTGAGGTAAGTCGTAATGCCGTGTTTGATAACATTAAACGAACAGAGAAATTGTTAGAAGATTATGAAACGAAGTTACAATTATTAAAAAAGCGTGAAATACGTGAAGAAATTTTAGATCAGATGCAAGTTCATACACAGGATGAGCAGATGATGAAGTGGATTAATGAGTTGCAACAACTCGATTTGGAGGTTTAATTTATGGCATTTGAAACATTATCAGAACGACTACAATCGGCCTTAAAAAGTGTCACACGTAAAGGAAAATTAACTGAAAAAGATGTTGACGTGATGATGCGTGAAGTACGCTTAGCGTTACTTGAAGCCGATGTTAATATTAAAGTTGTACGTGAATTTATTAATGAAGTTAAGGAAAAAGCTGTCGGAGAAGCTGTTTTAAAAAGCTTAACGCCAGGGCAGCAAGTGATTAAGATTGTTAATGAAGAGTTAACGAAATTAATGGGGGATAGCGCGGCTGAGTTAAACTTTGGTCATGCTAAACCAGCTGTTTTTATGATGGTCGGATTACAAGGAGCCGGGAAAACGACACACACAGGAAAAATTTCAAGTTATTTACGTAAAAAAGAAAAGAAAAATCCATTATTAGTTGCCTGTGACGTGTATCGTCCTGCTGCCGTTGATCAGTTAAAAACAATCGGTAAGCAATTAAATATTCCGGTTTATGAAAAAGGAACATCAATGAACCCAGTTGATATCGCAAAAGAAGCGATGACTTATGCTCGTGAAAATGGTCATGATTTAGTCATTATCGATACAGCTGGACGTCTACATATTGATGAGCAATTAATGGATGAGTTAAAAAATATTAAAGAGCTTGTTAATCCTCAAGAAATCTTATTAGTCGTTGATGCGATGACTGGACAAGATGCGGTTAATGTCGCTCAATCATTCCATGATCAATTGGATTTAACAGGGGTTGTGTTAACGAAGTTAGATGGTGATACTCGTGGTGGTGCTGCTTTATCAATTCGTAAAATTACTAATGTTCCAATTAAATTCATCGGTCTTGGTGAAAAATTAGATACATTAGAAGTCTTCCATCCAGAGCGTATGGCATCTCGTATTTTAGGAATGGGAGATGTTATGACCTTAATCGAACGTGCTCAAGAAAACTTCGATGAAGAAGAAAGCATGAAGTTAGCGGACAAAATGATGAATGCTACTTATGACTTTAATGATTTCTTAAAGCAAATGAAACAAATGAAAAAACTTGGAGCATTTGAAGATATTTTAAAAATGATTCCGGGTGTCGGAAACCAATTAAAAGATATTAATATTGATCCAAAACAAATGGCACGTGTTGAAGCGATTATTTACTCAATGACAGAGCAAGAGCGTAAAAATCCTGATTTAATTAATGCAAGTCGTAAGCAACGTATTGCAAAAGGTTGCGGATGTGATATTGCAGAAGTTAATCGTATGATTAAACAATTTACAGATATGCGTAAAATGATGAAGAAATTCTCAAGCATGGATCCACGACAGATGGAACGTATGGCCAATGCCTTGCAACGCGGAGGTAATCCAGGTGCAATGGGTGGCTTTGGAGGCATGATGGGACAAGGTAAAAAAGGAAAAGGTAAAGGTCGCGGTGGCTTCCGTTTCTAATATCGTTAAAAGAGAGTACTGAATTAGTGCTCTCTTTTTTGACATAAAAATTTAGATTTTACGAAAAATAAAAAATACGATTGATAAAGATAAGTCAGATTAATAAGAGAATATCATGTCGTCTAGATATTCCTCATATTCTCTAAAGTTAGATTTTTTGATGAAAAATCTATCATTTGGTTATCATAAGTTTATTGGTTAAAAACAGGAGGATGGATGATGAATAAAAAATGGTTAAACATCCTATTATCAATGGCAACTGCTTTAACGGTTGTGATGGGGTGTTCAAATGAAGAAGAAAAATCAGTATCAGTTGCTGAAACAATTGAAGTGACGGTGGTGCCTAAGTATGTATTTATGTTCATTGGAGATGGAATGTCACAGGTTCAGGTAAATGCTGCCCAAGTCTATACAGGAAATGATGGAGAGGGTGAAATCACAACTAATAATTTAAATTTTACAGCTTTTCCTACGGTTGGATTGGTCACGACACATAATTCAACGTCTTTCGTTCCAGACTCAGCCTCTACAGCTACAGCTTTATCTTCTGGTGTGAAAACGCATAGCGGAGTCATTGGGTTAGAAGCAAATAAAACGAAGGTAACAGAAAGCATCACTGAAAAATTAAAATTAGCAGGAAAAAAAATTGGAATTGTGACAACAGTCACGATTAATCATGCAACCCCTGCAGCGTATTATGCTCATGTTCCATCTCGAGGTGATTATTACGAGATTGCCACACAATTAGCAACATCTAACTTTGATTATTTTGGCGGAGGAAGCATTGCACAGCCAACGGGAAAAAATGAAGATGAACGAAATGTGTATGAGATCATTGAAGAAAATGGATATCAAGTAGCTAAGACGAAGGAAGATATTTTGGCGCTTGACTCCTCATCAGGTAAGGTATATGCTCAAAGTCCTGTGTTACAAGATTCAGGAGCCATGCCTTATGCCATTGATGCCAAAGAAGACGATTTAATGTTGGCTGATTTTGTCGAGAAAGGGATTAAAGTCCTAGATAACGAACAAGGATTTTTTATGATGGTAGAGTCAGGGAAAGTCGATTGGGCTTGTCATGCAAATGATGCCATGACGGCCATTGCTGAAGTGTTAGCTTTTGAAGATGCCGTTCAAGTGGCAATTGATTTTGCAAATGAGCATCCTGAAGAAACGTTAATTTTGGTGACCGGTGATCATGAAACAGGAGGAATGAGTATTGGATATGCTAAAACAGGTTATCATACAGCGTTTGAGTTGTTAAAGGCACAAAAAATGTCTTATGTTGCGTTTGATGAATTAATTAAAGATTTAAAAGCAAGCAACCCAAATTTAACGTTTGAGGATGTATATCCGATTATTAAAGAAAACTTTGGATTGATATCATCAGAAGATGAAGAGGCTACTCATGGAGAAAAGGCATTGTTTGTCATGTCGGATGATGAGTTGAAGAAATTAAAGGCTGGCTTTGAAGAGTCGATGAAAAATAAGGATGATCGGGATCAAACTGAGGAGGCTCAAATTTTATATGGCGGATATGATCCACTATCGGTTAGCTTAACTCATCTTTTAAATAATAAAGCAGGTATTGGTTGGACATCTTATGCGCATACGGGAGCACCGGTTGCGATTTATGCGAGAGGTGTTGGAGCTGAATTGTTTAGTGGATTTTACGATAATGTGGATGTCTTTCATAAATTAGTTGAAATTTGTCAGGTAGATTAAGTGAAGGAGTCAGCAGTGTGAAGCGTAAAGAGATAGTATTTGTTAGTGTTTTTGTTTTGTTGTTAGCGATTCTTTGGTTTTTACCAACAGGTTATGAACAGCAGATTTATATTAATTCATCAGGCGTTAAAGCAACCGTGAGATCTGTCAATAACAGTGGGGTTTACACGACTGGATTACTTAATCAGGGGGATCAGCGATGCGAAATTGAAATTTTAAGTGGAGCACATAAAGGTGAAATCGTTGAAGGAATGAATCTTTTAACGGGAAAACTAGAAGTCGATAAGTTATATGAAGTCGGAGATAAGGTATGGACGTTGATTGAGCAAAATTCATCAGGTCAAGTCATATTTGCTAATTTAATTGATTATTATCGATTGGACGAACAACTGATTTTAGTTGGTTGTTTTATCTTCTTACTCATTATGGTTTCTGGATTTACCGGGGTTCGGACGTTATTGTCTTTTGCTTTTGCATTACTGAGCATTTGTAAAATCTTAATTCCGTCCTTATTAAGAGGTTGGAATCCACTTTTTATGGCTTTAATGGTGGGGAATTTATTAACCATCGTGACGTTGTTATTAGTAGCAGGCTGGACCAAAAAGGCTTATACAGCCATAGCAAGTTCGATGATTTGTTCTTTTTTGACTTGTTTATTAGCGGTATGGTTTGGAAGATTATTTAATATTGATGGAGCGGTAATGGATTGGTCAGAATCGCTTTTGTATGCAGGTTATCAAAATTTGGATTTAGACGGTATTTTTCAAGCGGGTATTTATTTAGCATGTTCGGGTGCCGTTCTAGATTTAGCCATTGATATTTCAGCGGCACTTGAGGAGGTGTTAAAGCATCATCCGACCATCAAACGCACTGCCTTAATTAAATCGGGACTTACAATTGGAAAGTCAGTTATTGGGAGTCAAATGACGACCTTGCTGTTGGCTTATATGGGAAGTTACATTACGATTTTAATGGTTTATTTAGCACAAGGAACGCCTTTGTTATCCATTTTAAATTCTCAAAAGATTTCAGCTGAAATTTTGCACACGTTTATTGGATGTATGGGACTGGTGCTGGTTTCTCCTTTAACTGCTTTGATTTGTGGAGTTTTTTATTGTCCTATATCAAGAAAGAAACAAGAAGAATTAGTGATGGAACTAACTCAATAAAAAAGTATCGAATCCTTCTTGAGGACTCGATACTTTTCATTTTTAGCGGATGCTTCGTTGGGAATTATAATGGTTATAGTAATCGTCTTCAGCTGCTTGATCGCGTTGTGCATATAATAATTGAGGGTCTAAGTCTACGACACGTGTTTTGAAAATTAAATCATGTATCGTTCGTTTATCCTTTCGTTCGCTGATCATATAAAAGCTAGCCAAATGGGTGATACCGAAAGAAAAGTATAGGGATAAGTATTTAAAAAGTTCTCGAAGATGAATTTGCCACCAAGTGAGTTCTTTCTCATCTTTTATCATAACCGGTTTAATTTTCATTAATTTTTTTCCAATCGTTTGTCCATGATTTAAGCTAGGAAATAAGATGGCCATGACATAAAAGACAATGATAACCACAGGGTATTGAATCGGCCCTGTTAGTGCCAAAATAAGAATAAACATAAGACCAATCGTCATCGATAAATCCAAAGCATGGGCATTCATTCGTTTTTTAAATGGAGCAAGATAATAACTTTCTTTCATTACAATCACTCTCTTTTTACCAATTTTTAGATATTATAACACGCTTTCATTGGGTAGTAAAGATAAAAAAATAAGCCGCCTAGGGGGGGGGCGGCTTATTCATTCATACTTTGACCATATGTGAAAGGGAGAGGAGAAGTATGATAGAAGAATAGGGGGGATTATTTTACTGTAACCTCTCGGCTACACTAATAATATTGACCATCTTTTTATTTTCTATACGTTTATTTTAAAAATAGATAAGAGTTTTTGTCGTTCCTTTAAGGGATTATAAGATAATTTACAAAACAGAGTGTTTTATAAGTTATTCTCTAGCTTCAAAGATCGATGACATTGTAGAAGATACTTAATTTTGGAGAAATAATCATTGGAGGGGAGTAGATTAGGGAGGTGTTAGGAAATTATATTTGTTGATTGAAAAAGAAAAAAGATATTAGAAATTCATCTAACATCTTTTGGTTATAATATTAATTTTTAATTTAGATTATCCAAGCCCGACAAATAAAATAGCCATATAAGCTAAAGGAATTAGATTTAAGACAAGTCCGGCAATTCCAATCCATTTTTTTTCTGGCTTTAAAGATAAAGAGAAGGCAGCTAGAGCAACCCCCATAACTGCTAATAGGATAACAGCGATCATTGAATTAATTAAAGAAGTGAATAACACTACGTTTAATGAACATCCGATAATAAGACTTGATAGTCCGATAATTTGAGAATAAGCTTTCATCGTTTAGTAACCTCCTTGTTGATGATATAAAAGATTTAGATAAATCAAATATGAGAGTAAATATACATTTGCTAAAAATCTTTAATAGATGCATTAAAGGGGAAATAAAAGCACATAAATTAACATTCTTGTTGGATAGACTAATCAGTCTTTGGTATAGAAAGGTTAATTGGTCCAGTTTTTTATTTATT
>NZ_JAGAVR010000034.1:0-17453 GCF_017941855.1 Turicibacter sp.
AAAATATTTCGACTCATCTTATTCTCCATTACAATTGATTTAAGAAATAATTATATAAATAAACAGCATCAAGCACGTGATATTGTGGGGTATAGGCACTTCCATCAGCGTGCGTTGTCACAAGGGCATATTCGTGTTTTCCATCTGTTGCATAGCTCGCTAAACAAAGTTGCGCCTCATGCGTATAACCTGTTTTTCCACCTAACATTTCAACACGACCAAATGTTGGTGATGATAAACGGTCAAACATTCGACTCGTAAAGACTAACATTGGCGTTGTACTCGTGACATAAGATTTAGCAGAATAAACTTCTCTAAACTTATCGTTATATAGCGCGGCCTTGACTAATACGGCCATATCTCGCACCGTTGAGTAATGATTATCGTCATGAAGTCCTGTTACATTTGTAAAGTGAGTGCTCGTCATGCCAAGTTCCCTTGCTTTTTGATTCATTAATTCAACGAAGGCCTCTTCTGAACCTGCTACATAATTAGCTAATGTTTGGGCTGCATCAGCACCTGATGGTAACATCGTTCCATATAACAAATCGTCGCCACTCACAACTTGTCCATTTGAAAATCCGGCAAGCGCGGCTCCTTCTTCATATAACTTATTAAAATCAACATCTACAACCATCGACGTATTTGGCATATTTTCAATCGCAACTAACACTGTCATCATTTTGGTCAGAGACGCTGGATATGTTATAACATCAGGATTTCTTTCATAAATGATCTCATTCGCCGTTAAATCCACCAAGATTGCATTGGAACTATAAATCCCTACCTTCACATCATCATCTGTTAAAACATAATCACTTTTAAATCCGTAACCGTAATGCAGGGAAAAGATTAAATCCTCGCGATCAGGCATATAAAAAGTACGATAATGTTTTTCTATGGTAACGTCCTCTTTAAGGGGACTTGCTTGGACAACTGGTGCTAATCCTAATAAAGTAATCGCTGCTATCGATATATTTTTTAAATTAAACCATTTAGACATAAAAAAATCAGCTCCTTATACGACTATTAAACCATATAATCGGAGCTGATACCTTGTTATTTTAATAAAAAATTATTAAATAATTCGCCAAAAAACATCTTATTGATGTTTTTCTTGTAATTTTTTGAAGAATCGATAGATACTCTCTAATGATTGAACTAAATCTTCTCGAAACTCTAAGTCTTTTAAAGCAGCATTTACTAAGTCTTCATGAAAGGCTTCATGAATTTCAAATACACTCTGACCTTTTTCCGTTAAATCTAGTAAAACCACTCGACGATCATTCACATCACGTTTACGTGTTACATAACCTTTTTCTACTAATCGGTTAACCGATGTTGTCAAAGTCCCCATTGTAATCATTAAACGTTTAGACACGGTCCCCATTGTTGATGGTTCACATTTACGAATCGCCTCAATGACATGAATCTCCGTCATCGTTACATCAACTGCATCATGCTCTTGTAAATTACGTTCCTCTAAAATTAAAATTTGATTAAAAACATCTGTTAATAGTTCATTAACAACTTTTCTTGAGCGATCCACCTATAACACCTCCCATTTCTATATGCTGACAGAAATATGATCTAGACTTATATATCAGGGATCAAAAAAATCCTCTTGTACATATCTATTAAAAGCAAAATTGCTTAAATTTTCAAAAAATAGTAACCTATTATTAGAATGGGCGAAATTAAATGATTTATGACTAGCTGTGTATAATCGGTAAAAAACTAGGAGAAAGTATCTCCTAGTTCATTTAAAAAATTATTGTTTACTTTCGATATAATCAACGATGTTTTTAACGCTTTTCATTGCTTTAGCATCGTCTTCAGCGATTTCTAAATCGTACTCTTCTTCTAATGCCATGATTAATTCAACAGCATCTAAAGAGTCAGCACCTAAATCTTCTAAAGTTGAATCAATAGTTACTGCTTCTGCATCTACACCTAATTCGTCTACAATAATTTCTTTAACGCGATCAAATACCATTTTGATTTCCTCCTTCATCTAACTATAGTACTATTATAATTAGTTTGAATTACAAAGTAAATAGTTTTTTAGGCTTTTTCTACCGTATATTTAGATTTTAAACCTTGAGTAAACGCACTATACATCTCATTTTGTTTTTTCGTCACTAAGTATTGTTTAATTTGTGGTAAAACATCAGTAAATGGCACTGTTTCTTTTTTGTCTAATAATTTAATTAAATGATATCCAAACTGAGATTTAACTACCCCAGAAATTTCTCCAATATTTAAAGCGAATGCAGCTTGTTCAAATTCAGGAACCATTTGTCCACGTCCGAAATCTCCTAAATCTCCTCCACGAGCTCCAGAAGGACAGCTTGAATGTTCGCTTGCTAATTGATGGAAATCTGCACCTTCATTAATTTGATTTAATAAATCCTCTGCTTTTGCTTCTTCATCTACTAAGATATGAGCAGCGCGAACTGTTTCTTCTTTGAATTGATCTTGGTTTTCATTATAGTAAGCTTCACACTCAGCATCTGTTACATTAATTGTTTTGAACATTTGTCCAATGCTGTGTTGGAAAATGAATTCGCGATATAATTTTTGGAACTCTTCAGTTTCAGTTAATCCAGACTCAATTGCATCTTCAACAACTAATTGACGAGCAACTAATTCATCTAATAAATCTTGTTTTTGTTCTTCAGTTGTTAAATTAATATTTTGTTGTGCGCGTAAGGCATCGATTGTTTCATTTAACATTTCTTCAGTGATTTCATAATTTTTAACTTTAGCTAATACTTTTGACATTTTTTGTACACCCTTTCGGTTTCATATATAGCATAATTGTAGTACTTATTTACCATTTAGTAAAGAAAAGCTACACTTTAAATCCTAACAATCAAAAGGATTATCGAAAAATTCACAGATAATCCTTTTTCTATATCTACCATCCTAAAAAATCTCAGTTCCTGACTCATCAAAATAGCTGACTTCCATTTCAAAATAATCTGTTCCTGCAGGGAGATTCAAATCAAAAATAGTCAGCGTTGGGAGGCCTATCTCTATCTCCTCTGATGGTAAACCTTCCTTATTCACCGTTACCTGAACTTTGGATAATTCAGTTCAACCCAAAAATATACTCCTAAATAACTTTATTTGATTACTTGTTAGTATTAAACATACATTTTTTACCACATAATAAAACAATTATCTTAAAATAATGTTAAAATTAGGGAGAGATAATCACTAGAGAGGATATGAATAATGAGCGAAAATATTGGATGTTTAGGAAGTATTCTTAATGCACTGGGACTATTACCAAAACAGAATAACAAACAAAGTAAAAAAATAGAAAATATATTTCCATATGTTTTACGGGATGATTTTTTATCAGCAGCAGAACTTAATTTTTATAAATCCTTGTCACTTGCTACTAAAGAGCTTCCAGTTAAGATTTTGTCTAAAGTATCATTAGGAGATTTATTTTTTGTTAATATAAAAGATTTTAAAATGAAACAAAGCTATTGGAATAAAATTAACCGAAAACATGTAGACTTTTTAGTTTGCGATAATGTATCTCTGAAACCATTGGTAGCTATTGAACTGGATGATAAAAGTCATCAGCAATCAAATAGAGTACAACGAGATGCATTTGTTGATGAAGTTTTTAAAGCGGCTAATCTCCCTCTTCTCCATATACCCGTCAAAAATAGCTACGCAATTTCTGAATTAACAGATTTAATACAGTCCCAAATGAAAACTAATCCTATTATTGCTAGTATTACCTCCGAAGATTATGTACCAATCTGTCCAAAATGCCAGATACCTATGACTTTACGTGAAACTAAAAAAGGCAATCATATTGGACAAAAGTTTTATGGTTGTTCAAACTTTCCAAAATGTAAAGAAATTAAACCCTATAATTAATAAAAGGAGACTAAACTAATGCAAGTTGAAGTTATAGAAACTACAGGTGGTAATATCTTCAATCAATTACTATTTTCAATTTCATCTTTAATCCCACTGGTTATGTACGGATTGATTATTTATATTCTGATACTAATCATAAAATGTTTAAAGTTGTATATTAAAAATAATTCATAATATTAAAAAGGAGCTAGCTAGCTCCTTTTTAATTTATTTAGCTTCTGGCATGATCATAGTTAACGCTAATCGTTTACGATTTAAGTCAACTGACTCTACCCATACTTTAACGATGTCCCCAACTGAGGCAACATCCATTGGATGTTTAACGAATCCTTTTTTCATTTTTGATAAGTGAACTAATCCATCTTCTTTTACACCACAGTCGACAAATACTCCGAAGTCAACAACGTTACGAACTGTCCCTTGAAGTTCCATTCCTGGTTTTAAATCTTCAAGTTTTAACACATCAGAACGTAATAAAGGTGCTGCCACCTCATCACGTGGATCACGATTCGGTGCAACAAATGCATCTAAAATATCGTTTAATGTATGTTCACCAACACCAAGCGTTGCCATTAATTTTAAGCGATCAGCTTTAGCAACTGCTGCTTTTAAGCCTTCGGTTCCTAAATCATCTTTTGTGCACCCTAAGCTTTCAAGAACTTCTTCTGCAACTTTGTAACTTTCAGGGTGAATACCCGTTTTATCAAGCGGATTTACCCCATCAATAATACGTAAAAATCCGATTGCTTGCTCATAAGTTTTAGCTCCTAAGCGTGCAACTTTCTTTAACTCTTCACGTTTTGTGAACTTTCCAACTTCATCACGGTGCTTCACGATATTATTGGCAATCGTTGAAGAAAGACCCGCTACATATTTAAGTAATGCAGGCGACGCTGTATTTACGTTTACCCCTACCTGGTTAACAGTTGTTTCAACCACGAAGTTTAATGAATCATTCAACTTAGATTGCGTTACGTCATGTTGATATTGACCTACCCCAATAGACTTAGGATCAATCTTAACCAGCTCTGCTAATGGGTCTTGAAGACGTCTTGCAATCGAAACAGCCGAACGCTCCTCAACCTGTAAATCTGGGAACTCTTGACGCGCAAGATCTGATGCCGAATAAACTGAAGCTCCTGCTTCATTCGTAATAATATAATAAATTGGATGCTTAATTTCTTTTAACACATCAACAATAAAACTTTCTGTTTCGCGTGAAGCTGTACCATTACCGATCGACACAATTTCTACTTTATGAGTATTGATTTTATCAATGACCTTAGCACGCGCCGCCGCTACTAATTTAGGGTCTGCAGTTGACCCTTTTGATTTTTCGTGAGGATAAATCACATCGATATCTAATACTTTACCAGTCTCATCAACAACTGCTAACTTACATCCAGTACGGAAAGCAGGGTCAACTCCAAGTACAACTTTTCCTTTCATAGGAGGTTGTAATAATAATTGACGCACATTCTCAGAGAAGATATGAATCGCTTGATTTTCTGCTACCTCTTTTAAACTAGCACGAATCTCACGCTCAATTGAAGGTTTGATTAAACGTTTATACGCATCCTCAATTGCCATCATCACCTGATTGGCAGCTTCCCCTGATGCATCCTTAATAAATTGCTTTGATAAATAAGTGTATACGCCTTCAGCGTTCTCTGTAATAGAAATACGTAAAATCTTCTCCGACTCTCCACGATTCATCGCCAGAACACGGTGAGGAACAATACGTGAGATAGGTTCAGAGTATTCATAATATTGTTCATAAACATGGCGCTCATCTAATGATTTATCACGAACCTTAGATTGAATTTCACCATTTTTCGTTGTATATTCACGAATCCATTTACGATAATCTGCGTTATCCGCAATCATCTCCGCGATAATATCGCGAGCTCCTTGTAAAGCCTCTTCAACAGATGCTACTTCTTCATTCACATATTTAGCTGCTTCAACTTCAATTCCTGATTGTGGATAAGTTAAAAGATACTGTGCTAATGGCTCTAAACCTTTTGCTTTTGCCATCGTTGCACGAGTTTTCTTTTTCTCCTTAAATGGACGATATAAGTCTTCAATCTCAGTTAATTTCTCTGCTTTTAAAATTTGATTTTTTAACTCTGGTGTTAACATCCCTTTTTCATCAATTAAACGAATGACATCATCTTTACGCTGTTGTAAATTAACACCGTACTCATATGTCTTAGAAATTTCACGAATCTGCTCTTCATCTAGCGCTCCTGTTACCTCTTTACGATAACGAGCAATGAATGGAACGGTTGATCCCTCTTCTAAAAGTTTTAAGACCGCATTAATTTGATTCGTTGTAATGTTTAATTGCTTCGCAATTTGCTTATATAAATCATTCATAAAATTCTGTTCCATGTTGGCCCCTCCTTTAATCACCTGTATTATTTTAGCACAAAAAAATTTCATAGTTATGTTCTGGATAATTTTTTACTATATTTATCAAAATTATAATAATATATCATAGTAGTTATCTTATTATTTTGAAACATTTATGTATAAATACAAATCAGAGAGGATCTTTAACATGAAAAAATCAACAGCCATGATTGGTGGTTTTACTTGTTTAATTATCGCGATGTTACTTTTACTTTTTGTAAAATAATGCATTTTAAAAGGTTGAGTCCAATCAAGACTCAACCTTTTTTCATCTAAAACATTTATGATATAACATCATATAAAATATCAAATTATTTTTAATTGAATCATAAATTCACTACCAATCCCTACTTCACTTTTTACACTCAGCAATCCCCCGTGAGCTTCTACAATAGATTTCGCAATCGTTAATCCAACACCAATGCCACCCGTTTCCTTACTTCTTGACTTATCCACACGATAAAATCGTTCAAAGATATGTTTCAAATCAACCTCTGGAATTCCAATACCATTATCCACAACTTTAATATAGATATGTTGCTCATCAGAATGACACATCACCGTAATCACTCCGCCTACATTTGTATACTTAGTGGCATTCGATAATAGATTGATTAACACTTGAGAAAATTTCTTCTCGTCAACTAAAGCCACTACTGGTTCAATTTGCGATTGAATCTCGATGTTTTTTTCAAAGGCTTGAACTTGATAATTATAAATGACAGACACTAACAGCTCATCTAATCGTATTTTAGATAACTCAAGCTTTGTCCTTTCGCTATCATACTTTGAAAGATGGCGTAGTTCATCTACCATCCGGCTAATCCTAACGACTTCCTCATTAATACTCATCAAACGCTCAGACGTCGGTTCCCAAATTCCCGCAATCATCACATCCAAATGCCCCTTTATCGTCGTTAAAGGCGTTCTTAACTCGTGCGCAATATCAGTCGTCAGTTGCTTCCTCAACATTTCTTGCTCATCTAAAGCCAGTGACAAATTATTAATCGATGTGATTAACTCATCAATCTCCTTAATATCGCTACGAGTCTCCACTTCCTTCTTATATTGGCCAGTCTCAATCAACTTCGCCATTCGGGACACCTTCACGATAGGAATCGAAATAGATTTTGAAATCATCGCAGAAACCACAACAATACTGCCCACTGACACAATACCAATAATTAAAATCACCTGATTAACCGTATTCAATAGCTCTAAATCATTACTCATATAATACGTCGAAGCATAATGAGTTAAATCTAGTTTTCCGACAACTTCATCTCTCTCATTATAAATATCTACTTGATAATCCTCGAGTGCATTACTCCAATCACTGTCAATGTTTTGCATATTTTGACTAATTTCATTTAACGTGTAATCGGATAGCACCTTCTCATCAGAAAACACACTCCAAAGCTCCTTGCCCGAATGATCATATACTTTAATCGCAATTCCTTTTTGAATCGCATCAATTCCTAAATTTTTAATAAAATCCATATCCCATTCATCATTTCGATAGAGCCCTCGAGCGTCAAAATTCATTAAATGATATAACTCTACTTTATTCGAATCATCTACATATCGTTCAAATGAATGTTGAAAAAGCGTTGCAACAAACAACCGAATCATAATAATCGTCACAATCATGACAAATGAAAAAATTAAAATCATTTTTTTATTAATAGGCATTCTTTTACTTTTGTAATCCAAAACGATACCCCACTCCGTACACGGTTAAGATAATTGAATCTATCTCAATCTTATGCCTTAAATTTTTAATATGACTATCAATCACACGATCAAATTTTTCAACATATCCATCAACTGCATAAGCCAGTAATTCTTCTCGAGTATACACTTTTTGAGGATGTGAACTAAGGGCCAATAAAATTTTATACTCTGTATTCGTTAAAGGAACCTCCTGTCCTTTAACCTTTAACTGATGGGATAAAGTATTTAGTTCAAAATCTGTTCCAAATTTAATTAAATCTTGATTATCTTTTTTTATCGTTCGTTTTAAAATAGCCTTTATTCGGAGTAATAACTCCATTATATTAAACGGCTTACAAATATAATCATCACAACCTAATTGAAAACCTTCAATTCGATCTTCATCTTCTATTTTGGCTGTTAGCATTATAATTGGAATATCAGACTGTTGTCTAATTTGTTTACAGATTTCTTCTCCACTCACATCAGGCAACATTCGATCAAGCAGAATCAAATCATAGGTATACTGATGAAATAAACTAAGTGCTGTTTTACCATCATGAGCAACCTCTGTTTGATACCCTTCATTATCTAAACACGCCTGTACAAATTCACAAATCTTTACTTCATCATCTACCATTAAAATACGCATCTCATCAACTCCAATCTCTCTTTTATTATAAGCAGAAAAAGCCTACAATGTAGGCTTTTTCATATTAAATTCCTAAAAGTGTGCGAGCTAACATAAAGTAAACAATTAATGCAAAGGCATCAACAATCGTTGTAATCAACGGACTCGCCATAATAGCTGGATCAAATTTTAACTTCTTAGCAATAATCGGTAAAATACTTCCCACCACTTTAGCTAAAATAACCGTAAAGAACAAACTTGCACAAACAGTAATTCCGACCATAAACTCGACATGCTCAATAAAATAAATTCTTAAAAAATTGACAACAGATAGAACAATTGCCACAACACTTCCTACTCGTAACTCTTTAAACATAACTTTTAAATAATCATGAGTCGTAATTTCACCAAGCGCTAATCCTCGAATAATTAAAGTAGAAGACTGAGAACCAGCATTTCCCCCTGTGTCCATTAACATTGGAATAAATGATGCTAAAATAACAACCGATTGAATGACTTCCTCAAACCCTTGAATGATACGTCCTGTCACCGTTGCTGAAATCATTAAAACTAATAACCAAATAATACGATGTTTAGCTAAAGATAAAACGGGAGTTTTTAAATAAGGTTCCTCGTTTGGTGCCATCGCTGCCATCTTTTGAAAATCTTCCGTATTTTCTTGCTCAATGATATCCACAACATCATCAATCGTAATCATTCCTACTAGACGGTTTTCTTTATCCACGACGGGCATCGTTACTAAATCATACGCCTTAAATAAATGTGCAACCTCTTCTTGATCAACCGATGTTTGAACTGAGATAAGATTAGTGTCCATAATATCTTCAATTATCATATCATCTTCGCTTAAAATTAAATCTTTAAGTGTCACCGATCCTAAAAGATGACGTGCTTGATCAATGATAAAACAAGTTTCTAACGTTTCCTTAGTTGTTCCAGTTTTTCGAGTATGATTAATTGCCTCTTTAACAGTCATATACGCTTTTAAATCAACAAACTCAATCGTCATAATTGATCCTGCTGAATACTGTGCATACTGTAAAAACTGATTAATCAATTCACGTTTTTGAGGAGATGTATTTCGAATCACCTTTTTAACAACATTTGCAGGTAACTCCTCAATAAAATCAACTGTGTCATCTAAAAATAACTTATCCACAATTTGTGTGACTTCTCGATCTGTAATCGACTCCACAATATGTTGTTGAGAATCTTTATCTAAATAAGAAAAAACTTCTGCAGCAATATCCTTAGGTAAAACCCTAAAAACTAAAACCAACTCTTCATCCTCAAGATCCATTAATTGATTCGCTACATCAACAGAATTCAATTCTTGTAAATACTCACATAACTCTAATAACTTATTTCTTTCAATTAACTCTTTAATTTCAATAACCATGGCTCAATCCTCCTTGGTTACCATATCCTCCACTTCATAAGATGGTCAGATATGGAACCCATCTTATTATCCTTACAACAACTCGGACTACCGTCCATACCCTCACATCCTTTCAATATCATCGGCAAAGTAGGTACATTCACAACCCACGATATTATATGACAACACTATGGAGAAATTATGTGGTTTTATTAAAAAGTTGAATCAAGCGTTTAGCCAGTCGTAAAAATGGGGGGCCCCCACGCTAGGAAATGAGCTTGCGAATTCGTAGCTTTCCTCCCTTAGTAGGGCTTTTTTGATATGAGAGATAATCTCCCTTATAACATTGCTTTATGCCATATTCATTGTTATAATCCACTTATCAAATTTAGAATGAGGGATTAGATATGAAAAAAGCTATAATATTTGATATGGATGGATTAATGATTGATAGTGAAAGAGTGACTTATGAAGAATATTGTCATAAGTTAGATCAATTAGGATATAAATTTGACGAAACACTTTATCGTCGTTGCCTAGGAAAAAATAAAAAAGGCGTTTATCAAGTATTAATAGATCACTACGGAGAAGATTTCCCAATAGATGAGGTCTGGGATGATGTTCATGTCTCATTAGATAACCGCCTAAAACTTAACACACCATTAAAAAAAGGAATCGTTGAATTACTAACGTTTCTAAAAGAAAATAACTATAAAACAATTGTAGCAACCAGTAGTGCTCGTGCTCGTGCGGATATCATTTTAAAAACAGCAAATATCTATCAATATTTTGATGATATGATTTGTGGCGATGAAGTGACTTGTGGAAAACCTCATCCTGAAATTTTCTTAACAGCCTGTGAAAAATTAGGAATAACTCCTCAGGAAGCGTTAGTTTTAGAAGACAGTGAAGCCGGCATTACAGCAGCACACGCTGGAAATATAGATGTTATCTGCGTACCAGATATGAAATATCCTGATGAAGAGTTTGCCAATAAAACAGTTAAAATTGTCGAATCATTATTAGAGGTTATTGATCATCTAAAATAAATGTGACCTCACTTTATCAATACGTAATCAATTGATTAAACCTCTGCCTCAACTGCTTTTTTATAGTACCAAAAACTAGATACTTAAAAAGATAGATTTTGTCTTGCTAATGGTACCTATAAACTCGTTAAACGTTTTCAAAAAATGATACATAAAAAAAGGTCTGTCATATTTTTGACAGACCTTTTTTTATGTATGGTAAATAAATTAAATACCATGTTTTAAAAGATACTTCTCATACTTATAGGACATTAATCCATCGCTAAAAATCTCTATATTAGTTGAATTTTCTAATGGGAATAATCGGCTTGTAAAGGCTAACTCCCCATTGTTAATAAAGATTTCAACAATACTATTATCCATTAAAACTTTAATTTCAATCTTTTCACCAATTTTTAATTCTGCTTGACGATATGTCCCAAACTCTTCAACAAACTGATGTTTTAATTCACTTCGATCAAGTGTAACGGTTTGATTTTTCTGATTAAACTCTAATACCAGACGTTCCTCTTTTGAAACTGATAGGTTTATTCCAAAAATATTTGCATCATTTGGGGTGAGTATCATATTTAACTCATATGTATTTGTATCATTTTCTAATAAAGAAAATCCTTGACATTGACCTGCTTCTGATACTTTATTGAGACGTAATAACTCAAGTTCTTTTGCTGGAATTTGAATAACCTTATTATCTTTGATTCTAATTTCTCTTGGGAATGTTAAGCAATGAGCCCATCCAAAAATATCAGTTGGATATTCAAATTCTCCTAAACCTGCCCAGGCTAATAGTAGTGTTTGATTTTCTTTTCCTTTAAAAGTTTGAGTCGCATAGAAATCAAATCCTCGCTCAAATTCATCAAATGATTCTACTTCAAATATCAATTGATCTAAATCTAACTTTCCAATTACATACGTTACATTAAATAAATTTTTATACTTCTCACCTTGTACTTCAACTCCCTGTGGTGAAAAAATCAATAAATCCTTTCCGTCAATCTCAGCAAAGTCTGGACATTCCCACATATACCCTAAATTCTGATTAAAGTTTTTTAACGTTAACTCTCCTAAAAAACTCCAATCTACTCCATCTGGGGATTGATACATAATAAAGGTTCCTGTTTCATCTAATCGTTGAGCTCCCAAAATCATATAATATTGACCATTCTTTTTAAATACTTTTGGATCACGAACATGTCCGGTATACCCTTGTGGAACGCCTTCAATCAACGCATTTGATGGATGTTTTTGAATATTCCCCTTATCATCCATAATAGCTAAACACTGATTTGCGCTTCGATTAAACTTATCTAATTTAATGTTTCCAGTGTAATACAAATACAACTGATTATTTATTTCTATAGCTGTTCCTGAATATGCTCCATGAGCTTCATAATCTTCAGTTGGTATTAATGCTACTTCTTCACGTGTCCATTCAACTAAGTTTTTTGATTTCAAATGAGCCCAATGTTTCATTCCATGTGTTGTCCCAAAAGGATACCATTGGTGAAAAAGATGATAATAACCATTAAAATATGCTAATCCATTTGGATCATTTAATAAACCAAACTCTGGATGAATATGATAAATTGGTTTCCAATTATCATCTTTTGACTTTTCTAGAAGTTGAACTAATTCTTCTGTTGTAGCTTCTAGAATTGTTCGATGTTTAGGCTCTTTGTATCTCATAATTAAGCTACCTCTCTTTTAACTTTTACTTTTCCATATACATATGTAAAGATAAATCCAGCTGATAAAGCAATTAAATGAGCAAAAATATAATTAAGATGTCCATTTCCTTCAGCTGCTACAATTGCAATTCCAGGAATAGCTGTTGCACCAAATCCAATAGCTGTTACATGTGTAAGATAAACATATGCTCCCCCTAAAGTTGCTCCTAAGCATCCTGCAATTAATGGGAATTTATTTTTTAAAGTTACTCCGAAAATAGCCGGTTCAGAAATTCCAAATAAAATTGACCCAAATGAAGAAATACAAATTTGTTTAACTTTAGCATCTTTCCAATTTAAAAGTAAGAATCCAAGAACTGCTCCACCTTGTGCAATTAAAGCAACTGACATTAATGGCATAATAAAGTTACGTCCAGTATCTGCGATTAATTGTGCCTCAACTGCTCCGATAACATGATGAATTCCAGTAATAACAATGATTTGTTGAATTCCTGCAAACAACATGAAACCAAAAATTCCTAAATTTGTTGTTGCCCATAATAATGAATAAGTAATAATATCTGCTAGAGCACGTCCTAGTGGACCAATGACTGTAAATAATAAGAATGCTGCAATCACTACTGTTGCTAATGGTGCAAAGAATAATTTAACCATATCTGGAATTTTTTTGTTAAAGAAAATATCAAGTTTAGCCGTAATGAATCCCATCATTAAAGCAATGATAATCCCACCTTGAAATGCAACTAATTCTACATTTAGTCCAAAAATATTAATAACTTCGGGATCAACTGTTCCATTTCCAACAGAATAAGCATTTGCTAAATCAGGATGTAACATAATTGCTCCAATAACTAATCCAAGAACAGGTGTTCCACCATAACGTCTTGTTGCTGAATAAACAACTAACATTGGTAATATTGTAAAGATTCCTGTTGAACAAATTGATATGAAGCGATTAATTCCAGCTAAAGATGGAAACATCTCAATCACAGATTGAGGACCAAAAATTCCTTCTTGCCCAAGTAAACCTGTCAATCCCATCAATAGGGCTGCAGCTAATAAACCTGGAATGATATCTACGAAAACGTCAGATAACGATTTAATAGCTTTTTGAAATGCATTCTGTTTCTGTACTGATTGAGCTTTAACATCACCTAAAGACATTCTTTCTGTTCCACTAACTTCTGTAAAGACATCATAAACATTATTAACTGTTCCTGCGCCAAAAATAATTTGCAATTGATCTCCTGCCACAAAGACCCCTTTAACTAATTCTAATTGCCCAATTTGATCTAAATCAGCTAATGAATTATCAACTAAGACAATTCTTAATCGTGTTGCACAATGCGCTACTCCTTGTATGTTTTCTTTTCCACCAATTAACGTTAATAATTCTTCTGAAATTTTTTGATAAATTTCTTTTTTGTTAGACATATTTCATTTCTCCCCTCACCATAGGAACCGGTTCCACCGATTACGAAAATAATATAACACAATAATTACCATATAGCAACCCCTTTCGGTAAGCATTTACAAAAAAAAAAGACAATCAGGTTTTAAAAACTAGATTGTCTTTTTTATCTTTATTTATGCTTTACACTTTTTGATTTGATTAACTGATAGCCAATAACCTGTAGTTCTGCAACATCTCTTCCTTCCATTAGGTCTATAATCGTTTCAGCGGCTAAGTGTCCTGTTTTCTCATTTTCAAATTTAATTGTCGTCAAAGGTGGTGTAACTAAAGTTGCCAAATCATATCCTCCAAAACCTGTAAGTGATATATCTTCTGGTACACTTAAATTATGTCGTTGAATAGCTTTTCTAGCCCCTAATGCTATTCGATCTGTAGCACAAATAATTGCACTTGGTTTACTATCTTTTAAAGCATCGTTGACTATTTTCTCAGAAAGTTCACTTGTGAAATCTGACTCCATTATACGAATATTCATCAAATTATTTTGGTAACGTAATCCATCCAAAACCCCATTACGACGATTTATTCCTACCGCAGTATCATCTTTTGATACGCCCAAATAAATAACATCCTGATGCCCCATCTCTTGAATATATCTCCCTACTTCAAACCCTGCATGATAATCATCATTAACAATTGAAGTAACTCCATCACAGACTTGTCCAATCATTAAAAATGGAACCTTTAACTGACTAATTACATCTCGATGAGCATCTTTAATTTCGGTCGCTACTAAAATAATTCCATCTACTTTTAATCGTGCTAAATTTTCGATACTTTCAATTTCTAAATCTTTTCGTAAACTAGTATTTATAATTAATGGATTGTATCCATTTTCTCTTAAGGTTGTATCAATGGCCATAATTACTTTTGATGTAACAATAGAATCTAACCCAGGGGCTATGATTCCAACAAATTTTGTTTTTTTTGCTTTTAGACTCTGTGCAAAAGCGTTTGGTTCATAATTATGCTCTTCAATAACTCTCCTGATTTTTTCCTTTGTTTCTTCACTCACTTTGCCATTGTTCAAGTAACGAGATACAGTACTTTTCGCTACCCCAGCGATTTCAGCTATATCTTTAATTGTTAAGGCTTTATTCATCCTTCTCCTCCTAATAACCCTTACTAAAAATTAAAACAGTTTTATCTCTTTAATTATAGATTATATTTTGCTACTTTGATATGCTAATTAAATAGAAGAACAAAAATAAATACCATCTAATTTATAAAATATTAGATCGTATCCTGATTCCTACAAAAAAAGAACCGATAGCTCCCTATCGGTTCTTTTTTTAGTGATGGTTTAAACATACTTCTCTACAACTTATGTTATAAATCAAAGCTTTATGACTCTTTTTTTCATTGCATTACTTTTTCATAATACTAAAATACTTTGTATAAAATATGTAGAAAAAGACGAATTGATGTAGAAAAAAAACTTTCCATGTCATCATTATACTAATAAGTAATTATATACCCTATAGACTGGAATATCCTCTTTTAGTGAATTAAGATTATTTTTCAAATAAAATCCTCTCTAGATATTAATCTTGTCATAAAAATCCATATAAATTTATATTCGCTTTTCATATAATGATGATAGCGCTATAAAAGGGGGGATCAATATGGACAAACAGTCTTATCTTAAACTAATTGATGAGGTCATTGAACAAGGACCATTCAAAGACACGTGGGAATCTCTTGAACAATACGACGTAGCAAAGTGGTATCAAAAAGCGAAGTTCGGAATCTTTATTCACTGGGGGCTCTATTCTATTCCGGCATTTGGAAGTGAGTGGTATTCAAGAAATATGTATATTCAAGGTAGTAAAGAGTACGAGCATCATATTAAAACATATGGGCCGCAAAAAGAATTTGGGTACAAAGATTTCATTCCGATGTTTAAGGCTGAAAAATTTGATCCTGAAGTTTGGGCAGACTTATTTGAAAAAGCTGGGGCGCGATATGTCATGCCTGTCGCCGAACATCACGATGGATTCCAAATGTATAAAAGTGATCTCTCTCCATTCAACTCATATGAAATGGGACCTAAACGTGATATTTTAGGTGAATTATCTCAGGCATTTGAAAAACGAGGTATTAAAGCCTGTGCCTCATCTCATCGAATTGAGCATTGGTTTTTCATGGGAGAGGGGAAAAAATTTGATAGTGATATACATGATCCTTTAGCGTGTGGCGATTTTTATTGGCCTGCCATGCCTGAGCCTGATCACTATGATTTATTTAGTGAACCTACCCCAACAAAAGAATTTTTGGAAGATTGGTTACTCAGATGTTGTGAATTAGTTGATAAATATCACCCTAAAATCATTTACTTTGACTGGTGGATTCAACATCATGCTGTTAAACCCTACCTCAAAAAATTCGCTGCTTACTACTACAATCGTGCACATGAATGGAATGAAGAAGTTGCTATTAACTATAAAAATGATGCGTTCATGTTTGGTAGTGCTGTTATCGATATGGAACGTGGTCAATTTAATGAACCCAAACCAAACTTATGGCAAAGTTGTACGTCTGTTGCAAGAAACTCTTGGGGATATACTGAGGATAATGACTATAAAACAGCAAACGAAATCATTTGTGACCTTGTGGATATCGTGAGTAAAAACGGGTGCCTACTATTAAATATCGGACCAAAAGGAGATGGCTCAATTCCAGAAGAAGATAAAAAACTCCTACTCGAAATTGGAGACTGGCTAAAAATCAACGGCGAGGCCATTTACGACTCTAAGGTTTGGCGGTACGCATCAGAAGGTCCAACCAAAGTATCAGAAGGACAATTTTCAGATACAACGAGCAAAAAGTTCACTCCTAAGGATATTAGATACACCGTGAACAACAATGCCATCTACGCAACGGTCCTAAACTATCCTGAAAATGGACAAGTCAAACTCACCTCTTTTGCCAAAAAAGATCCTTGTTTCGTCCCATGCTTCCACGGCATTATCAAAGATATTGTTGCGCTAGGATTTGACGAGGAAATCAAATGGAATCATAGTACGGATGCCCTTGAGATTAGTACAACTACTATTCAAAGTGAGCTCCCTGTTGTTTTCAAAATTATTCTCGATTAAAAAATCAAAAGCATTAACCTGATATCGGCTAATGCTTTTTTATATGATTAAATTAACCCAAAATGTTTACAAGCATGGTA
>NZ_JAGAVR010000035.1:0-105449 GCF_017941855.1 Turicibacter sp.
CGTAAGCTATATCCCTTAATCATGCATTCAATATAATCAATCCATACCTTTGTTTTTTTCTTTGAATAAGCAGTTGGTGTTTGAGTTTGTTGGCTGAACGATTTACGACAATTACGACAAAGATAGCGTTGGTTTCCTTTAAATTTACCATTTTTTACAATATGGTCATCACCACAAAAAGGACATTTATACTGCCCCGATGAATATCTGGTTTCTTGAATCTCATTTTGAAGTTTAGATAAATCAGATTTAAAGATTCCTTTTTCAACTTCAACCAAGATTTCCGGTAAATCACTTGGTGCTACCCTATGTAAAAGTTTTAAAATTAGTGACTTTGGCATGAATCCAACTCCTCAAACATTTGTTCCATTACTATTATAATGGATAATTAAGGAGTGAGTTATGCAATTTCTGTATAAAATATCAACACTTCTCTAAAACACAGCGTTTTAAAAAAAGATAAAAAAAATGCAGGTAGTTAACCTGCATTTTTAAGTTGTTTTAATATTGAATTTTGATTTTAAATTCTCAATGTTATTTTATTAGAAAAACTATAGAGAATTTAATTGTAATTTGGGAAGTAAAAATTCATGTAATTCTATAAAAACTCTCCCAAAACTGAAACCGATGTATGATTTCACTAGTTTTTTTATTTTTAAAATTTATTGTCTTGATTCAACAATCAGTTTAATTGCCGTACGTTCTTCTCCATCAATTAAGATATCTGTAAACGCCGGAATACAAATTAAATCTTTCCCTGTTGGTGCTACATATCCTCTAGCAATAGCAATAGCTTTTACTGCTTGATTTAATGCTCCTGCCCCAATTGCTTGAATCTCAACTAAGCCTCTTTCACGAAATGCATTAGCTAAAGCCCCCGCAACTGAATTAGGATTAGATTTAGATGATACTTTTAATACTTCCATACTAGTCCCCCTCTTTTTTTGTTTTACACAGTAAGTTTATGCACCCTCATCCCGATACATGACTACTTTTTAAAGACTTGATTCTTTCTTGAGATTAATACGTTTAATTGATGATGCTTTCCCCGTTTTATCATTTACTTCAATTAAAACAGCATTTAACTGCGCTGAACCTTGTTCAACTGCATTAAAACGGATTGGTAAGCCTTCAATAAACTTATTAATAACATTCTCACGCTCAACTCCGATTACCCCATCAAGCGGTCCTGTCATCCCAACATCTGTAATATATGCAGTTCCTTTTGTTAATATGCGTTCATCTGCTGTTGGAACATGTGTATGTGTTCCCACGCAAGCACTAACACGTCCATCTACATAATAACCTAGTGCTACTTTCTCACTTGTTGCTTCTGCATGAAAATCAACAAAAATAATATTCGTACGCTTTTGCGCTTCTTTAATTAATTCATCAATGGCTAAAAATGGACAATTAATCATTGGCATAAATGTTCTTCCTTGAACTGAAATAACGGCAACCTCTAATGAATTAAATTTAATAAATGTTAATCCTTTACCTGGATTAGACGCTGGGAAGTTCCCTGGACGAACTAATTTATCTGCTTCATCAATAAAATCAAAAATAGAACGATTATCCCACGTATGATTACCAAGCGTCACAGCATTGACACCTTGTTCTAGTAAAAACTTATAGTATTTCTCGTTAATTCCTTTTCCGTGAGAAATATTTTCTCCATTCGCAATAATAATGTGTGGCTTATACATTTCTTTAATTTTTGGTAAGTTTTCTTGAATCATTTGACGACCAAGTGTTCCGTAAATATCTCCGATAAATAAAATTTTCATGATATCAGCCTTTCTTGTAGCATCTTGTAGCAATATTTTTTTAACATTAAAAAGCTATTGATACGACAGCATCAATAGCTTTTAAATCCATCATATGAACAATTATCTAGCTGTTTCAACAGCTCGAGTTTCTCGAATTACCGTAATTTTAATATTTCCTGGATATTCTAGTTCATTTTCGATTGTTTGACGAATTTCGCGCGCAACTTGATGAGCTTGAACATCATCTAATTGTTCAGGAATAACAGCCACACGTACTTCACGACCTGCTTGAATGGCAAACGCCTTTTCAACCCCTTCAAATCGACAAGCGATATTTTCAAGTTGTTCTAAACGTTTAACATAATTTTCAAGGGATTCACTACGTGCTCCTGGACGAGCAGCAGATAAAGTATCCGCTGCAGCAACAATAACTGCAATTAAACTCTTCGGTTCTACATCACCATGATGCGATGCAATTCCATCTATAACAACTGGGTGTTCACGATATCTTGTTGCTAATTCAATTCCAATCTCTACGTGGCTTCCTTCTACCTCATGATCCACTGCTTTTCCGATGTCATGCAATAAACCAGCACGTTTAGCAAGCTTTACATCTTCACCTAATTCAGCTGCAATAATACCCGATAAGAAGGCAACTTCCATAGAGTGTTTCAATACATTTTGTCCGTAACTTGTACGGTAATTTAAACGTCCTAAAATTTTCATTAAATCAGGATGAACTTTCCCGATTCCAACTTCAAATACAGCATTTTCACCGTATTCTCGGATGCGTAAATCGACTTCACGACGTGTTTTTTCAACAATTTCTTCGATACGTGCAGGATGAATTCTTCCATCTTGAACAAGTGTCTCTAATGTAATACGAGCCACTTCACGACGAATTGGATCAAAACATGATAAAACGACCGCTTCTGGTGTATCATCAATGATTAAATCTACCCCCGTTAATGATTCAATCGTACGTATATTTCGACCTTCACGACCAATGATTCGACCTTTCATTTCATCACTTGGTAAGTTAACAACATTGACACTATAGTCACTTGTCTGTTCTGATGCATATTTTTGAATAGCCAGTACAATTAACTCTTTAGCTTTTTTATCAGCCTCTAAACGAGCTTTTTCTTCTTCTTCTTTAATGTACTTCGCTACTTCATGAGACATTTCATCTTCTACACGTCTAAAGATGATTTCTCGTGCTCCATCTGTTGTTAAGCCCGAAATTTCAACTAATTTTTGACGTTGTTCTTCTAAAGTTTCTTCCACTTTGCTTTCTAGTTCTTTTAGTTCGAGTTGTTTTTCTGCTATAGCTTCATCTTTCTTTTCAAGAGCAATCTCACGTTTTTCTAAGTTTAAAATTCGACGATCTATTGTTTCTTCTCGTTGTACTAAACGTTCTTCTAAACGAACAAGTTCCGTTTTCTTTTCCTTAATGTCGCGCTCTGCATCAACTTTAAGTTTTTGAACTTCCTCCTTAGTTTCTAAAAGCGCTTCTTTCTTTTTTGATTCAGCTTCTTTTTCTGCTTTTGAGATGATATGTCCTGCCGATTGTTCAGCTCGTTCCATCTCAGCTTGATAGACTTTCTTTCCTCTAAAATTCCCAATAACTAACCCTATCCCTACTAGCAAAATGGAGATGATAATTTCTAGCATATGCGCACCTCCAATTAATTAATATCAAATTATCCGCCATAGATCTACTAAACGGTTCTATAGTTTGAAGATAATTAGTATTACGATATAATACTACATTATTTATTTTAATATTATTGTAATAACATGTCAAGAATTCCACAACAAACAAACAAAAACTGTTTCCTAATTTTTCTTATCTTCTTAAAAAGGTGAATTTGTTTTACAAATCTTCCTTATTTTCTACTATTTATTACTTTTTTATACAAAAAAGAAGCGTTTATAATAAACGCTTCTTTTTATTTTTATTCTTCATCAAAATTTAAATCTAAACCAGTATTTTGCACCGTATCTGTTGCAATATTTAATTCAGCACGAATTAATTCGGCTACTTCTTCCATCACAAATGGATTCTCTTTTAAGAACAATTTAGCATTTTCACGTCCTTGTCCTAATTTCTCACCGTTATATGAGTACCAAGAACCACTCTTCTCAATGATATTATATTCAACAGCTAAATCAAGAATCTCTCCTTGTTTAGAAACCCCTTCACCATACATGACATCTACTTCAACTGTTTTAAAAGGTGGAGCAACTTTATTTTTCACGACTTTAATTTTCGCAACGTTTCCAACAATATCTGTTCCTAACTTGATTTGTTCTCCACGACGTACTTCAAGACGAATCGTTGAATAGAATTTTAAGGCACGCCCCCCTGGTGTTACTTCAGGGTTACCAAACATAATCCCCACTTTTTCACGGATTTGATTAATGAAAATAGCGATGGTTTTGGTCGTGTTAATCGCACCTGATAATTTACGCAGTGCCTGAGACATTAATCGTGCTTGTAATCCGACGTGTGAATCACCCATCTCACCTTCAATTTCAGCACGTGGTACTAAAGCGGCAACTGAGTCAATAACTAAAATATCAATCGCTCCACTTCGAACTAAAGCTTCAGCAATTTCTAATGCCTGCTCACCTGTATCAGGTTGCGACACTAATAATTCATCCGTATCGACTCCTAATTTTTCAGCATAAGCTGGATCCAACGCATGTTCTGCATCAATAAACGCAGCTGTTCCACCTTTTTTTTGTACCTCTGCAATGGCATGTAACGCAAATGTTGTTTTCCCTGAACTTTCTGGTCCATAAATTTCAATAACACGTCCTCGAGGATAACCTCCAACACCTAAAGCAGAGTCAAGTGCTAATGAACCTGAAGAAACAACTTCAATTCTTGTATCTGTTTTTTCACCCAGCTTCATGACAGATCCTTTTCCGTACTGCTTTTCAATACTTTTAAGCGCCTGCATTAAAGCTGCTTCGCGATTATTACTCATATATTTTAATCCTCCACTTTCATTATTTATCTACTTATAACATACCCATTTTGTTGACTATTTCCTTTAATTTAGTTTAATAATAAACTATTTTTTATTTTAGCGCAACAAAAAAGCGAACAAAAATTCGCTTTTTTAAAAAAATATTTATTTTGCCCCATCAAAAATATGAAGATTTTTGTAAATATACTCAACCCCTGAAGCTAAGGTTAAAATAACAGCTAAGGCTACAAAGATTTGATCCACTGGTAAATTTAATAACTCAAATGGATAATTTAATAATAATAACGTTGAAATCATAATAAATTGAACAACTGTTTTGATTTTCCCTAACCATCCTGCTGCAATCACAACACCTTTTGAAGCTGCAATGGTTCTGAACCCTGTTACAATAAATTCACGTGCTAAAATAACAAACACAACCCAACCAGAAATTAATGTATTTTCAAGTAACATTAATAAAGCGGCTGTTACTAATAACTTATCTGCCAATGGATCCATAAACTTCCCAAAATCTGTAATCATATTATATTTACGCGCAATATATCCATCAATAAAATCCGTAATTGCGGCAACTAAAAAGATAATTAACGCTAAAATATTTGCAAATGGAATTTGATAATCATTTAGATTTACAACATTAAAAACTAAATTTGGGATATAAAAACAAACAATAAAAAATGGAATTAAAATCACACGTAATAGTGTCAACTTATTTGCTAAATTCATAACTTTCACCTATTTTACTTTCATATTTAGTGTAATGTATTGATGAGGAACCGTCTCGTCAATGCTAACTAGCTCTCCATTAATCATCATCTCTAATCCGGTTACATTACCGATATTAAATTCTAAAACTCCCTCATTATTGGTTAGCATATCTTTAGTAAACGTATACTCAAAGACATCATTAGTTCGATAAGTTTCCCCAGGAATAATACTTTGATTATTCATCGTTGCATTTAACCAACAATCATTGTTAAATACCATTTTTAAATCTAATTGCTCACCCTCAGACATCACATCATAAATCGTTGATTGATTGTTTTGTGATACTTTCGATATGGTTGTTTTTGGTAACGAAATTTCCGGTTCTACCATTTCTGCATCTTTTTTTTCTTCATTTTCTGTATTTTTTGTTGGTTCATTAATCAATTCAGATGAGTTTGGATTTTTAATCACAACTTCTTCGGTTGGTTTTTCTGAAGCCGCTTTAATCATGTCGATCACAAAATACCCACCTAAACCAATCACTAATATGGTAGCAACAATTCCACCAAGGCGACCAAAATTACGTGTTCGCTTCTCTGTCTTCTGTTTTTTAATTTTAACTTCAACTTCTCGTTTTATCTGTTCACCATAGAAAGATTGATAAATTTCATCTACATTTAAAGATAAAAAACTAGCATATTTTTTAATATACATTTTTAAATAAAACTCATCAAATCTTGAAAAATCGCCACTTTCAATATTCTTTAAATGTTGAATCGGAACCCCTATTTTGTCAGAGACATCGTCTAAATTTAAACTTCGATTCAAACGTTGTTCACGCAAATAATCAGCTAATTTTTGATTACTTTCTTTATTTGAAAAATCCATTTCCAACACCTCCCGTAACATCCATAAAAACAAACTAAATTAATAATAGCATACCTATATTTATTTAAAAAGTGAATATAAGTATTTTTATACCGAAACTATCAAATTTATCTTGTTTTTTCCAGTTATATTGATTGTCTTTATCTTTCATATGTTTAGTTAATTTAAATAATTCATACATTTTATATTTTGTTATAAACAAAAAAACACAACAAATCTTGTTGTGTGCTGTGTTTTTATTAAATGCATAGATAACATTCTGTAAGCCATGTTCTGTACCGTTGTACTACATACGGATGCCTCCTCGTACTCAGGTGGTAATTATCTGTCTGTAGAGAATAACTCTCTACCTTCCATACGCGTTCAGTTCCGCTTTAGAAGTGCCCCTACCAAATTTGGGTTTCTCGCTCGTGGGGTTTACCCGTTCCACTCTGCCGTTTCCGACAGTTATCGTCACTGTGGCACTTTTAAAGGTAATCACACCATATCCAAAGACTTAGGTGCTTTCCCAGCCGTCAGTCACATATTTGACTGCCCTAACTTATTGTTTGGTTAGGCACGATCACTACAACCATCGCAGGTTGTGCGAGCATGGACTTTCCTCAATGTCATAAGACACTGCAATTACCCGAATGTTACATTTTATATTATGGCAAATTTCAAAATAAAAGTCAATTGTAAATAAATTCTATTTTTTTATTTTATCTACCAAACTCCTTTCAATATTAATATGAAATCTTATGTAAGATTAGCTTTTTTTCCTTTTTTTTGATAAGATATACAATTAGGAGGTGTATAGCCCAGTGAATTATCCCCACAAAAAAAAATCAACTGTTATCTCTAAATCTTCAAGTGAAAAAACGATTACTTTTGGAAAACGTGGAATGTCTTTTGAAGATGATTTAAATCGTTCAAATGAATATTATTTATCCACAAATAAAGCGGTCATTCATAAAAAACCAACACCTGTGCAAATTGTTAAAGTAAACTATCCAAAACGTGCGGCTGCTGTTATAACAGAAGCCTATTTTAGAACGCCGTCAACAACAGATTTTAACGGCATTTTCAAAGGACACTATATCGATTTTGAAGCAAAAGAAACATCTAATATAACTATTTTCCCTCTTCAAAATCTCCACGCACATCAGGTAGAACATATGGCTCAAGTTTTAAAACATGGGGGAATTGTCTTTTTACTTGTCAAATTTTCTAAATTTAATGAAATTTATTTACTTCCTGGTGAAAAGCTCATCGAGTTTTGGCAACAATATAAACTAGGTAGTAGACGTTCGATAAAACGTGAGGAGTTTTTGGAGCATGCAACCTTAATCAATGAAGGAGCGTATCCAAGAATTGATTATTTAAAAGTGGTAGAAGAATTATTCTTATAAAAAATAAAAGGCGGTGACGTTGATGAACAAAAATAAAGGTGCACAAAAATTTTCTCTCACCCTATTTCAATCGGTTGGAACGATTTTAAAAGGATTCCTATTGGTTGTCTTATTGGGGGGAATCGCAGCAATGATGATTGGTGGTTTCATCATTTTCAAAACGATTGAAACTGCTCCAGAATTAGATATTTCAAAAATCTATGCGACAGAATCAAGTTATATTTATGATAAAGATGGAAATGTTATTGATGAACTTGGTGTTCAAAAACGTGAGTGGGTAACCTATGACCAAATCTCTCCTGTTTTAATTGATGCCATTGTCTCTGTAGAAGATTCAAAATTCTTTGAACATCACGGTGTAGACTGGCAACGTTTTTTAGTTGCTTTAATAACAAACTTAAAATCAGGTGATTTTGACCAAGGGGCTAGTACCTTAACTCAACAGTTAATTAAACAATCTCACTTAACTAGTGAAAAAAGTATTGATCGTAAAATCAAAGAGATTTACTTATCAATTCAAATTGAAAAAGTACTAACAAAAGAGCAAATTATTGAAGCTTACTTAAACTTCTCGCCCTTTGGAGGAAGTGTAAACGGAATTCAAAAAGCGTCTGAATACTACTTTGGTAAGGATGCAAGTGATTTAACATTATCAGAAGCTGCAACGCTTGCAGGTATTGTCCAATTACCAAACGTTTATCGACCAGATACCAATCCTGATGCAAGTGAAACTCGACGTAATACCGTTTTAAAACTAATGGTTAAACACGGATATATCACTGAAGATATGGCAACCCTAGCTGCTGCCAAACCAATTACTGATATGTTGGCTTATCAAACAAGCGGTGTCGATGATAAAACAAAATACCAGTCATTTATTGACGTTGTTATCAATGAAGTTCAAGAAAAATACGGTTTAGATCCTTATTCAGGACTTCAAATTTATACAACAATGGACCCATACGCCCAAGCATTTGTTTATGATTTACAAAATACAAATCAATATTATACTTGGCCACAAGATTTACAATCAGGAATTATATTCATGGATACGAAAACAGGAGAAATCAGAGCGATTGGGGGAGGAAGTGCTGAGGGTGAGCGTACGTTTAACTTAGCAACACAAATCCAGCGCCAACCTGGTTCAACAGCAAAACCAATTTTCGCTTATGGTCCTGCCATTGAATATCTTGGATGGGGTTCAGGAACAACCATTAACGATGATCATTATGCCTACCAAAATGGTAGTGATGTCATGGTTCATAACTACAACCACATGTATCAAGGACGTATGACAATTCGTAATGCTTTAAATAAATCATTAAATGTCCCAGCTGTTAAAGCATTTAATGCAGTTGGGGATAAAAAAGTAGCCGAATTTGCGCAAGGACTTGGAATGCCAGTTGAAGATACATTAAATGAATCAACAGCGATTGGTGGAGTTGAAACAGGATTCTCTCCTCTTGATATGGCAGGTGCTTACGCAGCGTTTGGTAATGGTGGAACATATAATGAACCTATCACCATTGAAAAAATCGTCTTATCAGACGGAACAACCATCTATGCCGATCAAAAATCTGAGACAGCAATGAGTCCTGAAACAGCCTATATTATAACGGATATGTTACACACGGTTATGACAGATGGAACCGGGAAAACGGCAAATGTTACAAGTATGTATTTATCAGGTAAAACAGGAACAACAAACTTCCCACAAGAAATTCGTGAAAAATATGGAATGCCAGACAATGCAATTCGTGACTCATGGTTTGTTGGATATTCAAGCGAATACACAGCAGCCATTTGGACCGGTTATACCGATACGAGCCAAGGACACTATATTTCAAACAGCGAACAATCAGCTCCTTGGTATGTCTTTAAAAACCTGATGTCTTATTTAAATCCAGCAGGATATGTGGAACCAACTCGACCTGATTCAGTAGTCAGTGTCACAATTGAAAAGGAAAGTGGTGCAGAAGATGGACAAGTACAATTAGCTTCTTCTTTAACACCGGATGCCTATAAAGCGTCTGAATTATTCCCTAAAGGTAGTCAACCATCTGTTTATTCAACGCGTTTTGAACAATTAGCTACACCACAAAACTTAACAGGATCTTATAATGGAAGCCAACTTCAATTATCTTGGGAACACATTAAAACTTATACGCTAGATTATAACTATATCAATAGCTTAATCAGTCAATATAAATCAATTACACCTAACTGTACAAAGTTAAGTAGCTGTAAAGAACTTGAAGTTCCAGAAGATCAACTTTACATGATGAAATTCCAATTAGATACAATTGGTGGAACTGTCTATGATGTGTATGCCAAAGACATGGATGGCAATGAGGTTCACTTAGGAACAACAAGTGATAATTCATTCACAAAAGATCTTGGATACGGTGAAATGTCTTACTATACAGATTTCTATATTCGTGCACGTTATGAAAATTACGGGGCTCTAGCAAGTAATAATTCAAACAGTATCACAGTAGACTGTGAGAATTGCTTTAAACCAGTTAGTATTCCAGATATGGCTGGTTGGACAAAAGCACAAGCTGAATCTTGGGGAAGTTCTAATGGAATTAATATTTCATTCAGTGACGAACCAAGCACAACAGTAGCTGAAGGAATTATCATTTCAAATTCTCCAAACAGTGGAACATTAACTCCTGGTTCAACCGTTTATGTCAAAGTAGCTACTAGCCAGTTAGTCGTTCCAAACTATCAGTCAGATTCAGACTTCATTAATAAATATCAAGCTTGGGGAACTCTGAATTCGATTTCAATTAAAGTCAACCAAGAAAATCATGAAACAATTGCAAGTGGTGGATTCATCGGTTCAAATCCGGGTATTGGATCTGCTATTACACCAGGTTCAACGTTAACCATCACGGTTTCAAAAGGACCTGCTAGTACCACACCAGAAACACCAGAAACGCCTGTCATTCCGGATCCAATTAATCCAGATTCAGGCGTAAATGGAGATGGTGATGATGATGAGCGAGCAACTCCAGTAGGAGCCCAAACGATTAGTTTCATCAGAACATTGTTTAACTTCTTTAACTAAATAAAAAAAGAGAAACGATTAAATCGTTTCTCTTTTTTATTTTTTAATTAATTTTTTTCCTTCTTTACATGCATCAAACAAAGGACAGGTTTCACATTTTGGATTCTTAGCCGTGCAGTGATAGCGACCAAAGAAAATCATTAGATGGTGTGCTTTTGACCATCTATTTTCTGGAATCAACTTCATTAATCTATTTTCTACTTCAAGGACCGTATCATCTTTTTTAGCAAAGTCTAATCGCTTTGAGATACGCTCAACATGTGTATCTACTGCTATACGTGGCACTCCAAATCCAACAGATAAAACAACATTGGCTGTTTTTCGACCAACACCTGGTAGTTTCACGAGTTCCTCAAATGTCGAAGGAACGACTCCATCATATTTATCTAATAAGATTTGAGACAAAGCTTGAATATTTTTCGCCTTATTTCGATATAATCCAATCGTTTTAACATCTTGCTCAAGCTCACTTAACGGAACCTTGATATAATCTTCTGGACATTTATATTTCTCAAATAACGTTTGAGTTAGCTTATTAACACTTTTATCGGTTGTTTGGGCAGATAATAAAACAGCTAATACCAGTTCAAACTCATTTTTAAAATTTAATTCACAGTGCGCATCTGGAAATAATGTTTCCATCACATCAATGATTTCAAGTGCTTTTTTCTTCGATACCATTTGCTCACTTCCTCTTTATTCATTCATCCAGTCATAATAAAAATTAGGATCGACTACTGGAGCTTCATTATTCGTTGCCATAGGACTTTGTTTACGTTGTCTGAACTGAATCAACTGACGTTTAGCTTCCTCAACGGTTGTAATATTTTTCTTTTTCCACTCGATTAAAATTTTATCAATATAGCGAATTGATTTAATTTGATTCGCATTCACCTCATAAATGGCTAACTTAATCAGTTCTGGATCAAAATTATCTTCTGTCATCCACATGTGAATCGTTTCTATATCAAGCGGGCTTAAAATTCCAAACTCCTGCTCAAGCAACGTAAAAATCTCTTCTCGTTGCGTGGACTTCGATTGATTTTTCTTCTGTTTTAAATGCTTCTCAATACGCGTAAATAAAGGAGATAATGAATATTCTTCAAATCGTTTTCCAAATTCATCTGTTTTACTACTCACCAAGATATACTTACGTTCAACAAGACCGATAAATAATAGCGAACAACTGCCATCATCAAGCGTCATCTGTTTTGAAATGTCGGCAAAGGTCCACCCACCTGGATTCGTTTGAATTAAATTAGCTAGCAAACAAATAAAAACAAATTCTTGTTCATTTAACTCAAGCTCTTTATAGATTGTTAACAATAATGTATTAAAATCTAGCAGCTTTTTTTCCCATAAGTCATACATCATGTTTCTACTCCTAATCAATAATAAAATGCGAAATCAATTCTCCGTCTAAAGCATTTAAAATCACATATTCCTCACCTTTAGACGTTGTCACTAACACTTCATAAATTGGATTTTCATCCAAAAAACCTAAATAATAATGCTTCACTTTCCCACTACCTGTTAGCGATAAAGCTTTATTTACAATGGCATCAGTTGATAAAATCTTGTTTATTTCGACTTGATAAACCACGACATTATCTTTAATAAAATAATACTGCTCTGTCTCATTCGTTAGCAATACTTTAGCCACGTAATAGGCATCAATCCCTTGATACTCAGAAATTTCAAGCACTTGCTCAACCTCCGGTAACTTAGAAAGCGATGACTGATAATTCATCAAACTTTTTTCATGTCCCATTACATAAGAAAATAGTAATAAAAATCCCGAAATAATTAGGACAATTATTAATAAAACAAATCGTTTTAACCACCTATTTTTTGATTTCATAACCTTCTCCTAACTGTTGAATATAGTTTCGCAAACTCACGACCTCATTTTCAAGTGTTCCCATTACAACTTCAAACTCTAACGCCTCAAGTAGCTGACTAAGCCATGGACCTTTAGGGTGATTAATCCACTGTATAATATCCGCTACCTCAATCGCCAATTCTTTTCGATCAGTAATCGGTAGCTCTCTTAACTCAAATTTTTCAACTGATTGTTTTAATACATTCTGAATTCGATGATAATGGAGAGCTAAATCTTCTTTGTATTTATACTGAATATACTGAGGGGGCAACTGTTTGTCATAACACTCCCTAATCGCTTTAATCATACGTTTTTCAACGTTAGAAAAAGGCCAAGCTTTTAAATAGTCTTCCATTTCCTCAACTGTTAAACCAATTAAGGCAAATAACTCAACGCCCTCTTCTAGCCTTGCTAAGTTAGAACTTGAATATCGCTTCAGTTCTTTAAAATAAGTGATGGAGTCACAAAGTGGGGTATGGATTAGCAGATTAAATGCCTTTAATGAAAACTCACCACTTACCATCCCTTCAATTTCTTTTTTGATTCGTTCTTTTGAGATGTGTTCAATTAAAGCGCCCACTTCACCTATTGCTTTAGACGTTTCATCCTCTAACTCAAAGCCGAGTTTTGACATAAAACGAAGTCCGCGCAACATTCGTAACGGATCTTCAATAAAGCGCTCCTTCGCCTCTCCTACGGCCTTAATTTGACGATTACTTAAATCCTTAAGTCCATGAAAGGGATCCTCAAGCGTTCCATCAATTGACTCTGCTATCGCATTCATCGTAAAGTCTCGACGCTTTAAATCTTCTATTAGAGATGACGTAAACCTAACCTCACTCGGTCTTCTAAAGTCTTCGTATGCTTCTTCAACACGAAAAGTTGTGACTTCAACCGGTATTCCTTCTATCATGACGGTCACCGTTCCATGTTTAATTCCAGTCTGAATCGTCTTTTCAAATAACCCAATGACGACATCAGGTTTAGCGGACGTTGTAATATCAATATCATAAATGTCTCGACCTAGCAATCGATCGCGAACCATTCCACCTACAAAATAAGCTTCATATCCATTTTCTATCAAACGGTTCAAAACAACCTTTCCAACACGGATTAAACTCATTTTTAACACTCCAATTTAATTATACTCCTTTTATTATACTTAACATTAAACAAGATAATCAATAAAAAACCTCCTTTATTATTTTAAGGAGGTTTTTATCTTCTTAATCAATTAAATGTTGTAATCCATACACCAGTTCATTTAAGTTTTCAACTTTTCGAATGGCTAAAATAATTCCTTTTTCAAATGAATGGCGGCTATTGGATTGATGGATGAGCTCAAGTGTTTGATAATCATCACTAATTAACACCTGATGTTTCGCTAAAATCCCTGGCATTCGAATACTATGCACATGAGTTGAGGCTAACTTTCGTTTCAAAGAACAGTCTAGTGTATTAGCTAAATAAACTGCCGTTCCTGATGGTTTATCTTTTTTATTGATATGATGATATTCTACAATTTCAAAATTATCAAAATAATGAGAACACATTTCCGTAAACTTATTAATTAAAATGGCACCAATTGAAAAGTTTGGGGCAATGACTCCGCGCCCTCCATATTGTCTGGCCACATCTTTTAAATAATCGACGTCAGCTTTATTAAATCCAGTCGTTCCGATCACAATCGATTTTCCTGATTTTAACATGAGTTCCGACGCTATTTTTGCAAATTCATAGACAGTAAAATCAACATACACATCAAACTCAATTTCATTAATTACTTTTTGAGGGTCTGAATATACGGGGATGTCACCCGTTAAATCTTCTACTTCACTCACACCAGCTACTAACTTTAAATCTTCCTCATTCTTCAATGCTTCGACAAGAAAGCTTCCCATTTTCCCATTTAAGCCACCCACTACTATCTTTTTCATCATCTCACCTCAAAATTTGTCTATTCGTTATAGTTTATTCATCCATTCATGATATAATAATAACTAATAGTAAAATATTCTAGGAGGTTCTAACGTGTCACAAAAATTATTAAAACAACTACTATTGATTTCTTTAGGAACCGCATTGATGGCTTTTGGAATTATAAATTTTGCCATCACTAATCACATGGCTGAAGGTGGATTTACAGGAATTACAATTATTTTATTTCATGTCTTTGGAATTAGTACGGCTGTTTCAAACCTACTCTTGAATATACCTATGTTAATTATCGGATACAAACAGTTCAGTAAAAAAGGATTTTGGCTCACGATTTTCGGAACGGTTATGCTGTCTGTTTTCCTAAGAATCTTTGAGATGATTGGACATATTATCCCCCCACTTCCAAATGATATGATTTTAGCTGCTATCGGAATGGGAGTCTTTGTGGGTTCTGGACTTGGGATTATCTTTAATGCGGGTGGAACAACAGGTGGTGTTGACATTATTGCTAAAATTATAAAAGATAAACTCGACATTCCAATGTCACGTACAATGTTCACTTTTGATGCTATTGTCATCACGATTTCACTTATTATTTTCTTATCATTTACAAATGCCATTTATACCATTATTGGGCTTTATATTGCTGCCATTATCATTGGAAAATTCCAAGAAGGTTTCCAGGCTGGACACAAGGTTCTCATTATTTCAAATAATTATGAACAAATTGCAGCTGCCATTCACACTAAAATGAACCGAGGGGCAACCTTTATTCATGGGATGGGAACTTATAATAAAAATGATAAAGTCATTGTCATGACCATTATCAATAAACGCGAGTTATCTTCTTTAAAAGAACTTATTTATAAAATTGATCCTCAAGCTTTCGTAACTGTAAGTCATGTTTATGAAACATTAGGAGAAGGTTTCACATTTGATTCAAATGGCATCCCATACTTTGATTAATATCTAAAAAAAATCCTATCTATCAAGATAGGATTTTTTTATTAGTCATTATTTCGTTGATTAAAAATCATAATCAAACGTAATAACTCGGCAATCGCAACTACAGCTCCCGCTACATACGTTAAAGCTGCTGCCGTTAAGACTTTACGTGCCCCAGCTTTCTCTTCATTACCATATAAAATATTTAATTCACCTAACTGTGTTAGAGCACGAGCTGAGGCATTAAATTCAACTGGTAATGTCACGAGTTGGAATAATACAGTGATTCCGACCATGATAATTCCAAGTAATAAGAAGTTTCCTCTTCCTAAAACAAATCCAAGTAAGATGGCAATATAACCAAATTTATTCGCGAAATTAACCAGTGGGAACATTGCCGAACGGAATTGTAGCGGGGCATAGGCATTCGCATGTTGAATGGCGTGTCCACACTCATGTGCCGCTACGGCAACCGAAGCAATCGAGTTTCCACGATAAATATCACTTGATAAACGAACCGTTTTACGAGTTGGATCATAGTGATCACTCAAACGACCACCCACTTCTGTTAAATGAACATGTTGTAATCCATTCATATCTAAAATACGTCGCGCTACTTCTGCTCCCGTCATTCCAGATGAATTACGGACACGAATGTAGTGATTAAACGTTGACGTTAACTTAGCCTGTGCGAGCATTGGGACAATTAACGCAATTAATAGATAAATGATGTATGAAGAATCCATATACATTCCCCCACCATATCCATACGGACTATAATATAAAAACATTACTGATCACCTCAATCAATATCTTATTTAGAATGTATTATACCTCTTTTAAGACAAACTGTCTTGATTATGTAAATTCTTTTACAATTATTACATCAAATTCTCTAGAAGTTCGCGAGCTGGTGTTGCAGATGGGTCTAACTGTAAAATACGTTCTAATAGCTTAATCGCTTCGTTAGATAATCCTTCTTCAATTAAGAACTGAGCATAATCAAATAAAAATTCAACGTTATCTGCAAATAATGCGGCTCCTTGTTCAAAGCACGCTTTTGCCTCATCATATTCTTCTAACTCTAGATAAGCAATCGCTAAGTCCCAAGTAAAATGATCATCATATAATCCATTTTCTTCATAATGTTTAATATTATGAACCACTTCCTCATAATCTTCTAACATTAAACAAATACGGTTGCTTCTTAGAGCTGACTCTAAATCTTCAGGGTCTAAATTTAAAGCCTCATAGTACGCATCACGAGCGGCTTCAAAATCTTTTAACTTTTCTAATGCTGTTCCTTTAATCGAATATAGCTCCGCATTATACTCATTATGTGTCATTCCTTCTGCAACCATTTCTAATGCTTTTTCATAATCTTCTTCTTTTAAGTAGATTTTAGCTAAAATCGGATAAATCGTATCGTAAGAAGGATCTAATTCTTTTAATTCTTGGAATACTTTCTTTGCCTCAACCTCATCATTTAATTGATAAGCTAAAAACCCTTTATTAAATAGTTGATCGGTATTTAATTTTCCAAAATATTTTTCTGATAACTCAAATTGTTCTAAAGCTTTTTCAAACTCACCAATATGAGAATAGCAGGTAGCTAAACGATCATACACGTTAATTTCAGCTGATAAGCCACATTCAATTAAATCTAAATATAAATTTAAAGCCTGCTCGAATTCTCCGATATGATGATAAAACTCTGCATAAGCTAATTTAATCAAATCATTTTTAGGTTCTAAGGTCATTGCTTTTTTTAATTTATCTTCGGCTACTTCGAATAACCCCTGAGCAATATACATATCAGCCTCTAGTAATAAAACACTCACATCTGACTCATCATCACTTCCTGATAATAAATCTAATGCTTTTTCATCTTCCGCTAAATCTAAATATAAATCAGCTAGGAATGTTCTTAAATTCGTTTCATGCGGATATTTTGAAATTAATGGCTCTACTAATTCAATCGCAGCTGAAACACGTCCCAGTGCCGCAAAAATTTGTGCTACTAAGAAAATTTCATCATCGTTAGCATGAAAAGCAAAATGTTGCATTTGTTCAACGACTTCTTCTGTTATTTGTCCTTTTTCATATAATTCAATAAACGTTTCAATTGTCATATAAAACACCTCTATTTTTCTATCTTCAACATCATTCTCACTTATTTTAAAACTTTTTGCATATGCACTAAAAAGTCAGGATATGAAATATTCATCGCTTGCATCTCTTCTATTTCAAGCTCATTTTTCATCAATAATGATGCCACATATAACATCATTGCAATGCGGTGATCACCATGGCTTGAGACTAAAGCAGGGTGATAGCTCAGATTAATATCGCCGTTAATAACCATACCATCTTCGGTTGAGAAAAGGTTGGCACCAATGGCTTTTAACTCTCCAACCGTCACATCAATTCGATTCGTCTCTTTTACTTTTAATTCTTCTGCATCTTTAATGATGGTTTGTCCCATCGCTTTCGTTGCCAGTAAGGCGATGATCGGAATTTCATCAATTAAACGAGGAATCATCTCACCTTCAATGATAATCCCCTTTAAATCTTTCGTATACTGAACTCGAATATCCGCCACTCGCTCACCACCAAAATAACGCTCATTTTGGATAGTCAGACGTCCTCCCATTTGCAAGAGGACATCCACAATGCCACAGCGAGTTTCATTTAGACCCACATTTTTAAGGATAAGGTCACTGCCTTCAACCATTAAGGCTGCTACCATAAAGAAAGCCGCCGATGAAATATCAGCTGGAACAAAGACTTGGCCTGGCGTTTTTGGCATCTGAGGCCCACTTAAGGTAATCACACGGTTCTCCTTATTATAGACAATTTGGAAATCTTCAAACATTTTTTCCGTATGATCACGCGTCGGAACCGGTTCATGGATTTTCGTTTCTCCACTTGCAAACATAGCCGCTAACATAATAGCTGACTTCACCTGAGCACTTGCTACTGGTAATTCATACTCAATTCCATTAAGACTTTGTCCTTTAATCGTAGCTGGCAACGTCTGATCATGTGTTAATTCAATGCAAGCTCCCATTTGTTTTAATGGACTTGTCACACGTTTCATTGGGCGCTTTGACAATGAAGCATCACCAACTAACGTTAGCGTTGTTGGAAGAGCGCTTAACACCCCCATCAATAAACGTGCAGTCGTTCCTGAATTTCCGGCATCAAGAATGGAATTTGAATAGGTAAATCCATCTACACCTGGGCTATCGATGATTAATTGATTAGCCGTTAATTGATACGTCACCCCAAACTGTTTAAAAATTTCAAGCGTGCTTAAACAATCAGCCCCTAGTAGCGGGTCATGAATGACAGTTTGTCCAGTTGCTAAACTACTTAGAATAATAGCACGATGCGTAATCGATTTATCTCCTGCGACTTGTAACTCTCCACTTAAACGCATCTTTATAACCTCCTATCGTTCATCCATTTTAAAAACTGCTTAACATATCGTTTCGTCTCTTCACGCGTCAAACTAACAAGGCATGGAGACTGTTTATCATCTAATAATACAAATCGAATCAATTGTCGATCATTTTTCTTATCATGATCCATATAGTTTAAATACGTTTCAATCTTCTCTTCTTCTAATAAAATCGGATAATTTAATTTAACTAATGTGTTTAAATACTTCATCAAATCAACTTGAAGGAATAGTTTTTCCTGACTTACAAAAAGAGCAAAAGCCATCCCAATTGCGACAGCTTCTCCATGAGAAAGGGATGGATACACCAGTTCAACAGCATGGCCAAACGTGTGCCCAAAGTTTAAAAAAGCACGTTGTCCTTTTTCAAATTCATCAGCCTCTACAATCACTTGCTTCACCTTTAGGCTGTCAATTAAAATCGGTGAAAAAGAAGGGTGCTTTAACGGTTCAAGAGATGGATAACTCATCAGTTTTGTTAGTAAATCATCATTTGCAATAAAACCATGTTTCAGCATTTCAGCAAATCCACTACGCCACTCTTTATCACTTAACGTCTTTAAAAAATCAAGATGATAAATAACGGCAAGAGGAGGATAAAATGCACCAATTAAATTTTTACCAAGCTCATGATTAATGGCAACCTTTCCACCAATCGCACTATCGTGTGCCAATAGCGTTGTTGGGATTTGAATAAAATCAATCCCTCTCATGTAAGTCGCACTGACGAATCCAGCTAAATCTCCGACAACGCCCCCTCCAAAAGCTAACACTAAACCACGACGATCGACCTGATGTTCAATTAAAAACGTCTGAATTTCATAATAATTTGATATAGATTTAGAAGACTCGCCTGGTTTTATCACGAAAACAGGGGACTCAGAAGGTAAATACTCTTTCAGTTGCGCGTAGTGAAGATCATAAACCGTTTGATCGGTTATCACCACAACTTGACTCGCCTTTTGAATAAATGGATTTAAGGAGGCTAAACAATCTCCGACATAAATGGGATACGTGGAATGCTTCGTTTGAATCATTAATTTTTGCATTAGTATAACCTCACATATTCACGATAAGCATTCATCGAATCGATTAGTTGGCTCATTTGATTTGATTGAAACTCGTCTATTATAGCAGTTGCAACTTCAATAGCCACCACCGCTTCTAAAACAACACCTGCCGCCGGAACCACACAGGTATCGGAGCGTTCAATCATACTTTCTTCAACTGCTTTCGTTTCAATATGAATGGATTGAAGGGGTTGATACAGTGTTGGAATTGGTTTAATCATCGCCTGAATAACAAGTGGCATTCCATTGGTCATACCTCCTTCAAATCCACCATAATGATTTGTTTGTCTGGTATATCCGTTATCGTAAGTAATTTGGTCATGAACCTGACTTCCAAAGTGACTTGAAGCCATCATCGCATCTCCAAAGTAAACGCCTTTAACCGACTGAACACTCATCACCGCTGCTGCTATCTTTGCATCTAATTTACGATCAAATTGAACATAACTTCCAATTCCAGCTGGAACATTTTCAACGAGAACCTGAACCACTCCTCCAAGTGAATCTCCCTTTGATTTCGCTATATCAATTTCTTGACACATCGCCTGTGAGGCTTCTACATCAAGACAGCGCACTAAAGACTTTACTGCCTGTAATTTAATCTTTTCAACGGTTACCTCTTCTATATTTGCCGATACGTTCCCAATTTGTAAAACATGAGCCCCCACTTCAATCTCAAGAGCTTTTAAAACTTGTTTAGCTACCGCTCCAACTGCAACTCGAATTGCTGTTTCACGAGCTGATGAACGTTCAAGGACATTACGTAAATCACGATGTCCATATTTAATCGCACCCACCAAATCGGCATGGCCAGGGCGTGGCACTTTTTTTATTTCATAATCCTGTTCATCAATTGGAGCAACTGACATCGTTTGGCCCCAATTTTTATTATCTTTATTTTTTATGATTAACGTAATGGGGGATCCAAGCGTCCTACCATGTCTAACTCCGCTGACAATTTCAACACGATCTGTTTCAATCTTCATTCGATCTCCACGTCCGTATCCACCTTGACGAATTTTCAACTCTTCATTAATCATCTCGGCTGTTAACTCAAGTCCAGCTGGAATTCCTTCGATAATAGCCGTTAATTGGGGACCATGTGATTCACCACTTGTAAAATATCGCATCTACCTCACCTCTTAACCTTTAATTAAATTTAAGACTTCTTGACGAAGTGCGATCTCTTCTTTAAACACACCTGTACTATAAATGGTCTTTGTAATAGCTCCTGGCTTTTTAATTCCTCTCATCACCATACACATATGTTCCGCTTCGATAACAACCATAACCCCTTTAGATTGAAGGGTTTCAACAATAGCATCGCCAATTTGTTTTCCCATACGCTCCTGTAATTGGGGGCGTTTAGACACAATATCCACGACACGTGGAATTTTACTTAATCCAACAACCGCATCATTTTCTGGATAATACGCGACATGCACACGCCCGAAAAACGGTAATAAATGATGCTCACACATCGAATGGAACACAATATCTTGGACTAATACATATTGATCATATTCTTCACTGAAATAAACTTGTAAATGTTTTTTGGGATCATCGTGTAAACCTGAAAAAACCTCTTCATACATTCTAGCCACACGTGCTGGTGTATCAATTAACCCTTCACGACTTGGATTTTCCCCAATGGCCTCTAAAATCATCTTAACTGCTTCTTCAATTTTATTTTTATCAACTGACATTGCTTATCACCTTTTTATTAGATTTCGACATTTTTCCATATATGATATTTTACCATAATCTTATCTTTTTCTCTTACTTTTTAGTTTTTACTTTTTTAGAAGTCCTTATCAATCTCAAAACATAAAAAAAGCATAGAAATCACTAATTCAAAACTAGTCATTTCTATGCCTATTATTAAAACATCGACTGATATAATTCCACGTATCGCTGCGCGGATTGTTCCCATGAATAATCCCCTGTCATCCCACGTTTCATTAATAATTGCCAAGTCTCTTTATCCTGATAATAAAAACTTAAAGCTCGGCGGATGGTATACATCATATCGTGCGCATTATAATTCGTGAAACTAAATCCATTTCCTTCTTTCGTGAATTCATTAAAGGCGTGTACCGTATCATTCAATCCACCTGTTTCACGAACAATTGGAACTGTTCCGTATCGAAGTGAAATAAGTTGTGATAATCCACATGGCTCATATAAAGAAGGCATTAAGAACATATCACTTGCTCCATAAACTAAATTAGCAAGTGCCGCATTATATCCAAAGTAAACCCCAAGCTTTTGCGGATAACGATCGCGAAGAGATTGGAAAAATGCTTCATACTTCGCCTCTCCCGATCCTAAAATAAAGAATTGAACATGATCATGGATTAACATTTCTTCCATCACACAGGCCATTAAATCCAAACCTTTTTGAGAATCTAATCGTGTGACCACTCCAATTAAAGCCATTTCTTTATTAACTTCCATTCCAAAGCGGCGTTGTAACTCTTCTTTATTATCAGCTTTTAAATAAAGCGTCTCAACTGAATATTGACTACGCAGTGATAAATCAACCTCAGGATTAAACAAATCCACATCAATTCCATTGACGATTCCACTTAAATCCGCTTTTCTCATCCATAAATTATGATTTAAATGCTCTCCATAAAAATCAGTAAGGATTTCTTTCGCATATGTTTCACTTACTGTATTAACCTTCGTCGCATATTGAATTCCAAGTTGCATGTAATTAATGCTAATATCATCAAACCGATACCCAAGTGCACGAACTGCTTGAGAACTGAAAATACCTTGGAAACGAAGATTATGAATGGTATAAAGTGTTTTCGTATCATAATAAAATGGATCTGCATAATAACGTTGATGCATAAAAAATGGAATTAATCCCGTTTGCCAATCATTAGTATGAATGACATCTGCTTGAAAGTTAATATTTTTTAATAATTTTAATGTGATTTCACAAAACATCGCAAATTGATAATCACGATCATCATTTTCATAAATTGAATCACGATTTGAAAAAAGTGGTTCAAATATTAAATAATATTTAACACCTTCTGATTCAACACAGTTAATCCAGAACGTTTTTCCCATTAACTCTACATTCGTTACCCAATAAGCTCCCTGAAGTAATCCTTCAGGAATTTGCTTATAGGCTGGCAAAATGACACGAACATCATGTCCAAGTTTAGCTAATGCTTTCGGTAAGGCATAGGCAACATCAGCTAATCCTCCCGTTTTAATAAACGGATATACTTCAGAGGATACAAAGGCTACTTTCACCAGTTATGCCTCCTTAGACGGACGGATTGTTCGACCACATGTAATGATTTGTTCATTAAAATCGTTTGCTTCTGCATGAGGGAAAATACGAACATTTCGTTCAATAATTGTCCCTTCTGGAATACATACACCCTTACCAATAACATTTAATCCACTTGATAAAACATTTGGTTTTTCTTCATTTGGACAATGTACTTTTCCTCGTCCAATGATTGAACCTTTTCCAATGACAACATTTTTATCAATGATCGCTCCATCAATGATACACCCCTCTTCAATCACTGTATCATTCATGATAACACTGTTTCGAACGATTGCATTTGGATGAATATGTACCCCTGGACTAATAACACATTTTGTAACAGATCCTGCGATAATCGATCCATTAGAGATTAAACTTTGGCATACTTGCGCCTTTGAACCAAACTTAGCTGTTGGTTTTTCCTCACTTCTTGTATGAATAACCCAATCTTTGTCATACATATCTAATTGAATTTTATCAACCGTTGTTGTTAATTCTAAGTTTGACTCCAAGTAAGACTCATAAGTTCCTACATCTTTCCAATAGCTATTAAAACGATAAGAATACACATTTCCATGATGAATTAAGTGAGGAATAACATCACCACCAAAATCTAATCCTGTTTTTTTCAACTCTTGTAAAGTATTAATTAAAACATCTGTTGTGAACACATAAATCCCCATTGAAGCTAAATTACTTTTTGGCTCTGCTGGCTTTTCTTCAAACTCAATAATGCGTCCATTTTCATCATCTGTTAAAATTCCAAAGCGTGAGGCTTCTCTAATATCCACTTCTTGAGCACAGACCGTTACATCTGCTCCCGTTTTAATATGTTGATCGATTAAAGGACGATAATCCATTTTATAGATATGGTCACCCGATAAAATCAACACATAATCAGGATTTTTACGTTTAATATAGCTAATATTTTGATAAACAGCATCTGCTGTTCCAGTATACCATTCATCAGATGACAATCCTTCACATGGTTGTAATAGCGTCACCCCTGTATTTTTACGGTCAAAATCCCACGCTTGTCCAACCCCAATATGTTCATTTAATGATAATGGTAAGTATTGAGTTAAAATTCCAATATCATATATTTCTGAATTTGAGCAGTTACTCAAAACGAAGTCAATAATTCTGAATTTCCCTGCAAATGGAACACTAGGCTTAGCTCTTCCTAATGATAAAATATCAAGTCTTGATCCTCGTCCTCCGGCTAAAATCATGGCTAATGTTTTCATTTAATAATCCCCCATTCTTCCTTGCAATATTTCGGCCATCTCTATTTCTTTTTTATCATTTCCTCCATGACCCTCTTTATTACCTCATAATCCTAACACGACTAAACGTTTGATTTTAGCGTCTTTTGTCAGATGATTATTAATTCATATTATTTTTTAGTAACCCGTTACACACAAACTATATGAAAGCGGTTTATTTTTTGGTTTTTATTTGTTTTTTGTAGTTTTTTGTTCACCTTTGTCGTTTTATTATGCGATACATTGCCCTAACAAAATAATTCTCAATACATAAACATTCTACGTTTCCTTTCTAATATATCCTTTAAGTCTGAGACCATCTTGGCTATTTTCTATCCTGTTTTATAAAAGCTTCACCTTCGATTAGACATAAAAAAAACAGGTCAGATTAACTGACCTGTTTCATCTATATTATTCGTTTGTTTCAATTGCTTCTTCTGAATAGTCAAGAGCAGCCATACGTTCTAATTGACGATAACGACGTTGTGCTTCTTTTCTATTTTCATCTAATAAGCGTTGTGCATGCTCAGGGTTGATTTTTGTAACTTGAGCATAACGAGCTTCACTCATTAAGAAGTCTTGATATTTATCCCAGTTTGGTGCTTTAGAATCGATTGTTAATGGGTTTTTACCTTGATCGATTAATTTTGGATCAAAGCGATATGTTGGCCAATATCCACATTCTGTTGCTAATTTAGCTTGAGATTGGCTATTAGCTAATCCACCCTTAATACCGTGAGCGATACATGGTGAGTACGCTAAGATAATTGATGGACCTTCATGAGCTTCTGCTTCCATGAATGCTTTTAATACTTGAGCTTGGCTAGCACCATGAGAAATTTGAGCAACATATACGTGTCCATAAGACATTGCAATCGCTGCTAAGTCTTTTTTCTTACCTGATTTACCAGCCGCAGTAAATTTAGCAATTGAAGCGGCACGAGAAGATTTAGATGATTGTCCACCAGTATTTGAGTAAACCTCTGTATCTAATACTAAGATGTTAACATCTTCATTATTAGCGATAACGTGGTCTAATCCTCCATAACCGATGTCATATGCCCATCCATCTCCACCTACAATCCAGTTAGATTGTTTAACGATGTAATCTTTTAAGTCTAAAATTTCTTTAACTGCTTCATTAGCTGATGAAGAAATAGCAACTTCTAATTGTGGTGCTAATGCTTTTGTTACTGAACCATTATGACGGTTATCTAACCATTTCGTAAATAATTCTGCTAATTCAGCTTCTACGTTTTCCATATTTTCTTCCATGATGATTCCAATACGGTTACGTAATGTCTCAGCAGCCACATGCATACCAAATCCGAATTCTGCATTATCTTCGAATAATGAGTTAGCCCATGCTGGTCCTTCTCCATTAGCATTTGTAGTATAAGGTGTTGCTGGGAATGAACCACCATAGATTGATGAACATCCTGTTGCATTGGCAATTGTCATACGATCACCGAATAAACGAGTCATTAATGTTAAATATGGAGTTTCTCCACATCCAGCACATGCTCCAGAGAATTCGAATAATGGTTGAGCAAATTGAGCACCTTTAACTGTTGTTTTTGGTAATAAATCATCTTTATAAGTTACTTTATTGAAGAAGTAGTCAGAACGTTCTGCTTGTCCTGCTTCTAATTCTTCACTAATTGGAACCATAACTAAGGCTTTATTTCCTTTTTTACCTGGACAGATATGTGCACAAACTTCACATCCTGTACAATCCAGTGTTGAAACTTGGATACAATATTCTAATCCATCTAATCCTTTTCCAATCGCTTTTAATGTACGTGTTCCTTCTGGAGCTTGTTCTTTTTCTGCTTCAGTCACTAAGAATGGACGGATAACAGCATGAGGACAAACGAACGCACATTGATTACATTGGATACAGTTTTCTTCAATCCATTTTGGAACGAAGTTTGCAATCCCACGTTTTTCATAAGCCGCAGAACCATTTACCATTGTTCCATCAGCATAATCAACGAATGCTGAAACTGGTAAATTATTTCCATCATTATGATTAATTGGATCAGCAATTGTTTTTACGAAGTGTGGTCGAGTTTCATCAACATGAACTTCTTCGTCTGTTAAGTTGGCCCATGCTGGGTCTACTGTTAACTCAACTAATCCCTCTGCTCCTTTATCAATAGCAGCGAAGTTCATTGAGATAATTGCTTCACCTTTACGTGAATATAATTTTTCAACATATTTTTTCATTAATGTTTGAGCTGTTTCATATGGCATGATTTGCTCATTTAATTTGAAGAATGCAGATTGCATGATTGTATTAGTTCGACGTCCTAATCCAATTTCTTTAGCTAATGTTACGGCATCAATTAAGTATACTTTCGCATTTTTCTCTGCTAATTGTTTTTTGAAACTATTTGGCCACATTTCAACGATTTCTTCTTTAGAGTGAACAGTATTTAATAAGAATGTTCCTCCTTGACGTAATCCACTAATCATATCGTATTTACCAATGTATGTATCCATTGAACAAGATACGAAACTTGGAGTTGATACTAGATATGGAGCACGGATCACATCTTTACCAAAACGTAAATTAGAACGTGTTAAACCACCTGATTTTTTTGAATCGTATGCAAAGTATGCTTGTGCATATAAGTCAGTATTTTCTCCGATGATTTTAATTGTATTTTTATTAGCTCCGATTGTCCCATCAGATCCTAAACCGAAGAATAAAGCTTCTGTTACGTGATCTTCTAATACCATGATTTCTTTATTAATTGGTAATGATTTGAATGTTACATCATCGACAATACCAACTGTGAAATCATCTTTTTGTTCTCCAGCTAAGTTTTCATACACTGCTAAAATATGTGAAGGTGTTGTATCTTTTGAAGATAAACCGAAACGTCCTCCAATAATTTTTGGTGCATTTTCACGACCATGGAAGATTGAACGTACATCTAAACATAATGGTTCACTTGGTGCTCCTGGTTCTTTTGTACGGTCTAATACTGCAATACGTTCTACTGTACTTGGCAATACTTTGAAGAAGTATTCAGAACTAAATGGACGATATAAGTGAACTGTAATTAAACCAATTTTACGTCCTTCAGTTTTAATTAAATAATCAATTGTTTCTTTAATTGTTTCTGTAATTGATCCCATTGCAACGATAATATCTGTTGCATCTTCTGCTCCATAATACATAAATGGTGCATAAGGACGACCTGTAATTTCAGAAATTTTTTCCATATAATCTGCTACAATACCAGGAACTGCATCGTAGTATTTATTTTGTACTTCGCGTGTTTGGAAGTAAACGTCGTCATTTTGTGCTGACCCTTTAGTTACTGGGTGGTTTGGGTTAATCGCACGTGAACGGAATTCACGAACTTTGTCATAATCTAATAATTTTCCTAAGTCCTCGTAATCCATTACTTCAACTTTTTGAATTTCATGTGAAGTACGGAATCCGTCAAAGAAGTGTAAGAATGGAACACTTGATTTGATAGCTGCTAAGTGAGCAACCCCTCCTAAGTCCATCACTTCTTGAACTGAGCTTGTTGCAAGCATCGCAAATCCTGTTTGACGTGCTGCATAAATATCTTGGTGATCCCCAAAGATTGATAATGCTTGTGCAGCAAGAGCACGAGCAGAAACATGGATAACGCCTGGTAATAATTCCCCTGCGATTTTATACATGTTAGGAATTTTTAATAATAAACCTTGTGATGCTGTATATGTTGTTGTTAAAGCCCCAGCTTGTAAAGAACCATGAACGGTACCAGCTGCCCCAGCTTCAGATTGCATCTCAACAAGCTTAACTGGCGCACCAAATAAGTTCTTTTTACCTTGTGAAGCCCATAAATCTGTATATTCTGCCATTGGAGTCGAAGGCGTAATTGGATAAATTCCCGCTACTTCTGTAAAAGCATAAGAAACATATGCAGCTGCCTGACATCCATCCATTGATTGGAACACTTTAGACATAACATTAACCTCCCTGATTTTAATACATTTTGTAATATATACACGATACAATTATACTATACCTAACACTAATCAACAACGAAAGCAAAATGCTTTTATTTCATTTTTATACATTTAATACCATACCGCATAAACGTTAGTCACAAACCTATTTACTAACCTTTATTCCAGCTAATATCATCAAATTTTGATTTAAAACATTATAACTTTTCATAATCAATTAAATCTCGGTTACAGTTATAGTATACCTAAACTCTTAAAACTATCAAAGGAATATGCTTTAAAATAAAAACATTTAAACATTATAATCAAATACGACTCGTATTTACTATAATCTTGATTAGTTTGTTTCGTTTAACTTTTTTATATACAAGTCTTTTTTCTCATAATGAGTATGTAGTAACTCATGAGCTAAATGACTGTTTGGTGTTCCTAAATATTCTGCATATACGTTTTGAATCACAGGATTTTCATGCGATTTTCGAATGACTTGGGCTTTATCATCTTCATAAAGAGCTTTTGCTCGTTCTTCTCGTATATCTAATCCTTTATTAAATAAGTGAGCTGGAATATGAGGTTGTCCTCCTCCAGCAACACATCCGCCACTACATCCCATCACTTCAATAAAATGGTAAGGTTTATCACTCGTTAATAACTGATTCACTGTTTCAAGCGCTTGTTTTCCACCATGAATAACTGCTACATTCAAAGTTAAATCGCCAACGGTTAAGGTTGCCTCTTTAACGCCTTCAACACCGCGTACTGCTTCATATTCAATTTGTTCTAAAGATTGACCACTTAATACATCTGCTGCTGTTCTTAAGGCCGCTTCCATTACACCACCTGTTGCCCCAAAAATAGTTCCAGCACCACTATATTCACCAAGTGGTTGATCAAATGTTTCATCTGGTAATGCATTAAAATCTAATCCATACATGCGAATCATTCGAGCCAATTCTCGCGTTGTGATGGATGCATCAACATCCGCTATTCCATTAACCGCTAATTCTTCACGTTTTAATTCAGTTTTTTTAGCTACACACGGCATAACAGAAACACAATAGATCGATGATTTATCAATATTATTTTTTTCTGCCCAATAAGACTTTAAAATAGCTCCAAACATTTGTTGTGGTGATTTACAAGTCGAAAGATGTGGTAAGACATCTGGCATATATTGTTCCGCCAATCGAATCCATCCTGGAGAACAAGATGTAATCATTGGAAGGACTCCTCCCTGTTGAATTCGATTAACCAATTCATAAGCTTCTTCCATAATCGTTAAGTCAGCACTAAAGTTTGTATCAAAAACTTTACTGCTTGGTCCTCCAATACGACGAAGTGCAGCCGCAATTTTTCCAGTTACACATGTTCCAATTGGTAAATTAAATTCTTCTCCAAGTGCTGCGCGAACAGCAGGGGCAACTTGAAAAACAACCATTTTATTTGGATCGTTGATAGCTTCAACAACTTGATTAATATTTGAATGTTCTTGCAATGCGGCGGTTGGACAAGCGGCAATACATTGTCCACAATGAATGCAACCTGCGTCATCCATACATGCTTCAAACGCTGGACCGATATAAGTTTTGAACCCACGTTGATTAAAAGCTAAAACCTCAACCCCTGCTTTTTCACGACATGCGGCAACACAACGTCCACATAAAATACATTTTGATGTATCACGCACAATTGAATATGAATCATCTCGATAAATCGTTTCTCGACGTTCCCCTTTAAAATGACGACCCGTACATCCTAAATCATTTGATAATTGTTTTAGTTCACAGTTATGATTTCGCACACAAGTTGTACACTCGACATTATGATTAGCAAGTAGTAACTCAACCGTCATTCTTCTTGAATCTAACACTTTACTTGAATGAGTGTGAACCTTCATTCCCTCCGAAACTTTCATATTACAAGCCGTCACAAGCGAACGAGCCCCTTCTACTTCAACCACACACACTCGACAAGCACCTGTTTCATTTAAATCTTTTAAAAAACATAAGGTTGGAATTTTAATTCCCGCTTCGCGTGCAGCTTCTAAAATCGTATAATGAGACGGAACTTGCAAAGCTATTCCATTCATTGTGAGATTGACTAATTCCATTTCTAATCCCCCCTATCGCTTTACAATTGCACTAATTTTTGGTGGACAAGTAGCCATACAAGCCCCACACTTAATGCAATCTACTTTATTAATCACATGACGACGACGTCCTGTTTTTTCATTCACTACTTCACCAACCGGTTTAATACATGATGCTGGGCAGGCTTTGGCGCACATTCCACATCCAATACATTTATCGGTAATAAAGTATTCTAATAACTTCGTACAAACCCCTGATGGACAGCGTTTATCAACAACATGAGCTAAATACTCATCCTTAAAATGAGAGAGTGTTGATAGAACTGGATTGGGTGCTGTTTGACCGAGTCCACATAAAGAACTTGATTTAATATATTCTGCTAAATGTTCTAACTCATCTAAATCGGAAAGCTCACCTTTTCCTTCGGTAATTCTATTTAAAATTTCCATCATGCGTTTTGTTCCTTCACGACAAGGTGTACATTTTCCACATGACTCATCACATGTAAAATCTAAATAAAATCTTGCGATATCAACCATACAGTTATCTTCATCCATAATAATCATTCCACCTGATCCCATCATAGATCCAAGCTTCACTAAATTATCAAAGTCAATTTCTGTATCTAACAGTTCTTCTGTTAGACATCCTCCTGATGGTCCTCCAGTTTGTGCAGCTTTAAATTTTTTACCGTTTGGAATCCCTCCTCCAATACCGTAAATCACTTCTTTTAATGTTGTTCCCATTGGAATTTCAACTAATCCGGTGTTGTTAATCTTTCCACCTAAAGCAAAAACTTTTGTTCCTTTTGATTTTTCAGTCCCAATCCTTGCGAACCACTCTCCACCTTTTAAAATAATGAGTGGAACATTGGCATAAGTTTCAACATTGTTTAATAACGTTGGTTTTCCCCATACCCCTTTAACAGCTGGAAATGGTGGTCTTGGCCTTGGCATCCCGCGTTTTCCTTCAATTGATTCAATTAAAGCTGTTTCTTCACCGCAAACAAAAGCTCCCGCACCTAGTCGTAACTCAATATCAAAGTTAAAATCTGTTCCGAAAATTCCATGACCAAGTAATCCATATTCTCGTGCTTGTTCAATGGCAATGCTTAACCGTTTAACAGCAATCGGATATTCAGCGCGAACATAAATATATCCTGTATCAGCCCCGATAGCGTATCCAGCCAAAGCCATTGCTTCCAAAACTGAGTGTGGATCTCCCTCTAAAATAGAACGATCCATAAAGGCTCCAGGATCCCCTTCATCTGCATTACAGGCCACATATTTTTTATCTGATTTTGATTTATAAGTAAACTCCCATTTAAGACCTGTTGTAAAACCACCACCACCACGGCCTCTTAATCCTGATTTTTTAACTTCTTCAATGACTTGTTCTGGTGTCATTTCAGTCAAAGCTTTTCCTAAGGCACGATATCCATCATGTGCAATATACTCATCGATATTTTCTGGGTTAATATTCCCACAATTTCTCAGAGCAACCCTTGTTTGTTTGGCATAAAATTCTACTTCATTAACTGCTTTAATTTCACCTTCTTCTAAAGCTTCTTTGAATAAAAGATCTTTAATAATACGACCTTTTAATAAGTGTTCTTCTGCAATACGTACTGCATCGCTAACTTGAACTTTAGAATAGAACGTTCCTTCTGGATAAACGATAACGATAGGTCCAGCTTCACAAAGACCAAAGCACCCAGTCATAACCACTTGTACCTCTTTATCAAGTCCTAACCGTACAAGATGATTAACAAGTTCATGTTTAATTTCCTTTGATTTTGATGATGTACAACCTGTTCCCCCACAAATCAAAACATGTGACCGATAAAACTGCATCTATACCCCTCCTTCTATTTTTTACTAGTTCGTCACTGCACCAATTGTATATTCTGATACGATGTTTCCATTAACTAAATGTTCTAAAACTACTTTTTTAACTTTTTCAGGTGTCATATGAACATAAGTTGTTTTCCCAAATGCATCAAAAACATCAAACATCGGCTCATATGTACACATTCCAATACATCCTGTTTGAGTAATCACGACATGTTCAAGATGTCTTTGATTCACTTCATTAACTAATTCATTCAAAACAGGACGTGCCCCTGCTGAAATACCGCAAGTCCCCATTCCAACAACCACACGAACTTCTTTCCCTTCATGATCGCGCAATTGTAAATTCTTTAAGGTTTTTTCACGGATTTCTTCTAATTCCTTTAAAGTTTTCATATCAGAACCCCTTTACTATTAGTAAGTTGTGAAGGCAAAATCCCCTTCTTTTAATTCTTTATTAATCCAATTCATCACCTCTTGATGATTAATCGGTAAATCCTTGATCACTTCTTTCACAAGTTGCGTAGAAAATAAATAGTCTAACTCATCATTTTGATGCTCATAGATAAAATCAATGTTTGGTTCTAAATAAATTAAAGATGCAATCGTATTATGAATCTCACCAAAAGGAGGTCGATCAATATGACTAAGTTTGATTGTACTCCTCACTTCAGTCCCAACCCCGATTTCAGATTGAATGAAGACGTCTCCCTCACATCTTGAAGACATCGCCATTAAAAGGGGAATCCCAAGTCCAACTTTTCGGGTCGTACGGGTTGTAAAAAATGGATTTTTAACTTGCTCTAACATCTTTTGACTCATGCCACATCCATTATCTTTAATGACCATGATGAGTTGATCATTTTTTTTAGATTCAATGAACTTAATTTCGATGAGTGTTGCCTTTGCACGAATCGAGTTCATTGTTAAATCTAATAAGTGTAAGGAAAGATCTCTCATTTCTCCTCCTTCTTAACATAAGAAAAAAAGTCGAAGCGAGACTTATTTTCTAAAATTATGACATTTTCAGCTTCACTGATATCGCCTAATTGATGGGCATCAGAATTAATAAAAACTAAATAGTCTCCCCATTTAGGCGAGGCTTTATCTTTTTTTAAAACGTAGGCATTTAATTCAACACCATCAATTAATAAATCTGGAGGAATGAACCCTAGGTTTGTCAAAATACTGTGTTCTCTTTTATTCAGATGCGCAGCTATGACAACACCTCCTATTTCATGGACCAATTTAATAACATCTTGAATCGTTAGCGTGGTCGATTGAATTAACAGTGGTTTAACCCTTTCAATCACTTCATCCTTTTCATTCATGACCCACTGAGTTCCAAAAAATTCAGGACGATTTTCAATCATCCCTAGATGTTTTTCAGTAACTTCCCCTATTTTCATCATCGCTTCTAAACTATCGGTATAGCAAAGTAGGTGTACTCCTTCAATGGTCTCAATTTCAATACCTGGAATAAATAAGATATTCTCTTTTTCACAAATCTTAGCAACTGGTCCCATATTTTTGACACTATTATGATCGGTCAGTGAAATCATATCGAGACCTTTAATTTTAGCCATTAAGACAATATTATTTGGGGTCATAGACTCATCAGCACAAGGTGATAAGGCCGAATGAATATGTAAGTCATAGTACAGCTTCATTCTTTAACTTAACGACAGTAATGCTTGAATCATTTCAACTGCACTACTATTTGTTTGCATCAATGCTATCTTGTGCTCTTTTGCTAATTGAATGGTTTCTTCTGGGATTTTAACCCCTTCTAAAACAATAACCCCACTTAATTCTAAAAGACTTGCAATTGCAATCACATTAGGATGAGCTTGAACGGTTAGCCATAACTGGCCTTTTTTCGCTTTTCCCATGACAAAGCTCAATAAATCACCAATATAAAAGCCTTCAACCTGTGTTATTTCTAAATCTTCACCACAAATTAATGTTAATCTTGAATCTAATAAAACTTGACTAAGTGTCAACATTATCACCTCTTTTTTTCTGTGTTAAAACAATACAATCCTCTAATCGTTTTAATCCAGCAACAATATCTTCCGCCAAAGCTCGACAAGAAGGTGACCCACATGCACAACAATCAATATTTGGGAGCTGATGATAGATGTCATTAATCTGTTGTAATTTGACTAATGAAGTAAAGAAATCATCATCTAATTTTGAAATATCAAAATGCTCTAATTCACTTTCAAATACCCAATCATAGGTATCAGACAATTCTTTTAGCATTTGTTTTTCCAACGAATCTGAAGGAATCACACTTTTGACGAGACGATTAATTTTACTCTTAGCAATGAATGGATTTTCAAGTGTGAATGTCCCTCCAACACAGCCACCTACACATGCATAACACTCTAAAACATTGATATGATTCAATTGCCCCATATCTAATTTTTCTAAAATTTCAACCACTTGATTCATTCCATCAACAGATAAACAATCAATTAATTGGGTAATTCTTCTAATCCCACCTACTTTAGCACATAAAATTCCGTTTAAAGAAACCGTGTGATTCAGCGTTTGAGGCGGATCATTTTCAATATGCTTTAAAATATCTTTGAAAATAGTTGAAAGTAAAAAGACGAAATTAATATTAGATTCCTTTTTACCGATCGGTTGTTTTATTTCCATATAATTAGCTAAACATTCGCTGATATAACTAATTCCGACTTCATCTGGATTCATCTTTAGTTGCTTTGCATACCTTTTTCGAATTAACTTGGCACAAATTTCAATTGGAAAATCAAATGGAACAAGATGATGATTCAAATCAGAATACTTAACTTGAATAAGTTTGACCACACTGGGACAGTGCGTCAAAATATATGGCATATTAGACAGCTTGCAACTTGTCACATAAGATTCAATTTTTTCTCCTAAACATTCATAAACAATTGAACTATCAAAAACAGCATCGAATCCAATATCATATAACGTTTGGTACACAATATTTAAATCTTCTAAATCTTTTATCATGCCATAAATCGCAATCGGTAAAATAGCCACATTAAACGGATATTGATTTAATTCTTCTAATCGCTCTTTTTTTAAGTCAAAGGCATGAACATGGCAAGTTGTAAAACATGCTCCGCAATTCACACACTTTTCTTCTATTAATTTGACTTTTCCATTGACAATTCGAATTGCTTCCGTAGGACAAACACGCATACATCGTGTACAACCGATACAATCATCAAAGTTTATTTTAATGCGATGATTATATCCTTTCATTTCATTAACCTCCTAACTAGGAATGAAATATGTCATACGAATAAATGTTCCGCCATTCGATGATTTAATTTCAAACTCATCTGAATGTTTTTTCATATTCGGCAATCCCATTCCGGCACCAAATCCCATTTCACGGGCTTTTTCTGATGCAGTCGAAAAACCCGCTTTCATCGCTAAATTAATATTTTCAATGCCTGGACCTTGATCAATAGAATATAGATGAATAGCTGAATTTGAAATTTCTAATTCAATGTCTCCACCCAGTGAGTGAATGACTAAATTAACTTCTGCTTCATAAGAGCAAATGACAATTTTCCGAATCAGTTCTCTAGACAACCCAAGCTGAGACAAGTATTTTTTAATTTCACTCGATACTTTTCCTGCATTCAAAAAATCATCTGCTTTTACTTTAAACACAAATCGTATATTATTCTTCATTTAGCCACCCTGCCATTTCATCAGACTTGTAATCCAACTAATCCCTCTTGATATAAAATTCCACTTGCTTCATACATCGTTAAATGCGTTCCTAGTAAAATCATATGATGATGTTTAGCTAATTCAATCATCTCTTGATTGGGTTGCTTTCCTCTTACAAATACAATGTACTTAATATCTAACATTTCAGCTGTACGTAGGGTCTGTACATGAGCAAGACCAGTAATCAATAAAATATCTTGATTAACATATGCCAAAACATCACTCATCAAATCGCAGGCAAAAGCACTCTCAATCTCATCATCTAATTGAAATTTAGTGAAGCACTTTGCATCTAGAAGACTCATAATCGTTGATACTTTCAACAATGTTCCCCCATTTCTACCTTCTAAAAAATACAACGCTTACATAATTGAATAATTCACTAGTTGTATTTTTTAAGAATACTAGATACTTGTGAAGCATCCATCTTTCCGTAAACATCGTCATTAATTGTAATAACCGGTGCTAGTCCACAAGCACCAATACATCTTGTAGCTACCAATGAAAATTTTCCATCTGATGTTGTTTGTTCAGGTTCAATCCCTAATTCCTCTTTGAATTTCTGTAAAATTGCTTGAGCACCTTTTACATAACAAGCTGTTCCTAAACAGACCCCGATCACATTTTCACCTTTTGGTTCAGTTGAAAATTGAGAATAAAAAGTCACGACCCCATGAATTCTTGAAACTGAAATCCCAGTGCGATTTGAAATAAACTTTTGAACTTCTAATGGAATGTAACCAAAAATATCTTGCGCCTCATGTAAAATTGGCATCAACCCTTCCGTCTCACTTAAATGTGATTGAATAAACACATCTAGCTTATTGAAATTCTCTGATGTTAAGCTTGTATGTTCCATAATAACCTCCCCTTTATTTTGGATTTCAAGGAGATTATACGATACCCCCTATTGCTTTGCAATGTGCCATCCACGTATTAATAATATTTATTTTTTCATTCTGTAATATTTCACACAATCTCTGTTTGTAATCGTTTTATACTTCCATTTTCCCACTCTTAAATGTCGAAAGAACATGCCTTTATAATTAAAGTCCCTTTCCCATCAAAAGATACCATTTAAAAACACAATCAATAGGATCATTTCCTTTGTTCAATTTAACATTTTCTTATTTTAAAGTATAAGGTTATGATGATTGTCAGACACTATATTAGGCGTTACCTTTTACAAAAAAAGAGACTTAACTTTCGTTAAGTCTCTTCCTCACCACCCTCTTCTGTCCCATTCTAATAGAAAACAATGGTGATATTTTCACTTCACACTTTAACCATTTACAAATTTTTTCGTATTTATATCGTTAGCAACCTAGTCCAACACCACAGCAGCATCCGATGATTACTAATAAAATAAATAAGACTAAAATAAATGCAAAATTATTTCCACACATAACTAACTCGCTCCCTTAATAATCACTAATTTTTTGTTCTTTTAAGAAAAGAACACTGAAACCTTTTTATCTAGGAATTAATTTAAAGCCTGATTAGAAAGCTCCAAATCCGCATCCACATCCGCATGCAATAATCACTAATAAGATGAATAAGACTAAAATAAATGCACAGCTATTTCCACACATAACAAGTTCGCTCCCTTAATAATCACTAATTTTTTGTTCTTTTTAAGAAAAGAACATTGAAACTTTCTTTATCTAGGAATTGATTTACAGCTTAATTAGAAAGCTCCAAATCCGCATCCGCATCCACATCCGATGATAACTAATAGGATGAATAATACTAAGATAAATGCACAACCATTACCGAACATTAATCTCAACTCCTTTCAAATTTCCCACTAAGTTTCCTGAGCTAATATATACTATGGTAAATTCATAATTTGGTTTATGTTTTTACCGAAATTCCACAAAAACCTACCAAAAATATATTGTTACCCATTTTGAAAAATGCTATCATTAAAAACGTTATAATATACCAATTAAGAGGATGTGAAAGTGATGAAAAAGTACTTCGCTGCAGCAGCCGCACTAGCCGTAACCTTAACGTTAGGTGCCTGTTCAAATAAAGATGAAGTGAGCATTAAATTACCAAATGGTAACGAGAATTTTATTACATCAGATGTATACAACGTAACTAAGCAAGAATTATTCAATGACATGGTTGAAACTGGAGGAATTGTAGCTCTACTTAATCAAGTGGATTACGATGTTTTATCAACAAAATATGAGATTGATACGACTCAAATTGATCAAATGATTGACATGTATAAATCAATTTATTCCGACTTCGATCAATTCTTAGCTCTTCAAGGATTCAATTCTGAAGAGGAGGTTCGCGAATATTTAGCATTAAATTTATATCGTGAAGCTGCTGTTAAAGCATCAATTACTGTAACAGATGAAGAAATTCAAGCGCGTTACGACGAAACATATAAAAAAGAGGAAACAACAATTGAGGAATCTTCTTCTGAAGCAACTACTGATGAAACAACAACTGAAGAAGCTACAACTGAAGAAATTCCAACGCTTGATGAGGTAAAAGATTCAATTACAGAAACATTAGTAAAAGAAAAAATGACAGATGAAGTTGTTGTAGCTGCCCTTGCTAAAGAGCGTGAGGATGCTGGATTTACAATCTATAATACGTTCTTACAAGATCAATACAAAGAAATCTCTTCAACTTATACTGAAAACAAAACTAAGAGTGATTTAATCGCTAAAACAAATGAAAAAGAATATACTGTTGAAGACTTATATAATGAATTAGTTCCTGCCTATGGATTATCAACTGGAATCTCAATCCTTGATACTCATCTATTAGAAGATAAATACTCTTATGATGAGAAAGAGGTTAAAGCTTTAATCGATGAGTTTAAAGTGAACTGGGGAAGCAACTACTATGCTTATATGGCACAATACGGATTAATGAACGATGAGGAAATCTTCAATTACTTCAAACTTGCTGCCTTACAAGATGCTGCTTTCGCCGCTGAATACCCAATTACTGACGAACAATTACAAGCTGCTTATAATGAATACACACCAAATATTAGCGCTCGTCACATCTTAGTAGAAGATGAAGAAACAGCTAAAGATTTAATTGCACAATTAGATGCTGCCGAAGATAAAGAAGCTAAATTCGAAGAATTAGCAAAAGAATATAGTAAAGATGGTTCAGCATCAAATGGCGGAGATTTAGGATCATTTGGAAAAGGTCAAATGGTATCTGAATTTGAAAATGCCGCATTTGCTTTAAACGTTGGTGAATACACTGAAGAACCCGTTAAAACACAATATGGATACCATGTTATCTACAAATATGCAGAAGATGAAAAGCCATCATTCGATGATTTAAAAGATGAATTAGAAACAACAATTCGCTCTGAAGAATATACTCAATTAAAATTAGAAGCGATTTTAATTAAATATCGTACAGAAGCAAATGTTAAATTCACAGATGAATCAGTTCAAAAACGTTATGATGCAATCGTAGCTAACATTCAAGATTCTTTATCTGCTGAAGAAGGAACTGATAACACAACAACTGAAGAAACTGCTACTCAATCATCAGATGATGTAACAACTGATGATGTAACAACTGATGAAGGAACAGACGCTTCTGATAACACAGAAGAAGCCGCTGAATAAAAAAAAGACTGAGAAGAAATTAAATCCTTCTCAGTCTTTTTTTATTTGTGTTTATAAAAACGGCGATTATCGAGCATAGGAACCCGTTCACTCATTTGAGAAATTTCGCAAGTTTTAAAAGCCGTCTCAAGAGCCGTCATTTTCGCAGAAACAACATCTAAGTAATGAACTAATTCTGCTTCTGCAATCATTGGTTCTTTTGGTGATCCCCATTCTAATTTACCATGATGTGCAATTATCATATGTTTTAATAAGATAGATTCTTCTCCCTCGCACTCTAGTTCTTTAGACATTTCATCAATGAGTGACACCATCATGCTGATATGCCCCACCATTAACCCTTCTAAGGTATATTCCGTGCTGACAAGATTTTCACATGTCATTTCAAATAATTTCCCCATATCATGTAAAATAATACCTGCATACACTAATTCTCGATTCAGCATCTCATACATGTCACAATACACGGCTGCGATTTTCAACATTTCATAGACATGTTGTGCAAGTCCTGAAATAAAAGCATGATGCATACGACTTGCAGCGGGATGACGGTAAAATTCAGTCTCATATTTGCTTAAAAAGGCATTTACAATATTTTTATAGTACCCCTCTTGCATTTGATTGACAAACGTTTCGATGTTGCTTTTTAAGACATCTGCTGGATAAGCAGAGGCCATGACATATTTAGAAATATCAAGATCCCCTTCTACGGGCTCTACTGTTTCGATATTGATTTGTTTTTGGGTATTATAAAGTTGAATAAGACCTTTAACCTTTACAACTTGGCCTGGATGAAATAGCGTTATTTCTTCTGGTTTAACACTCCATTTATTTGCGAAAATAGTACCCGTTTGATCAACAAATTCAAATCTTAAATATGATTTTTGCGCTGCATTTTTAGCGACGTTAACAGATTTGATTAACACTTGGATGGTTTGAACTTCTTTTACTTTTAAATCTTTAATTTGCATGGGTATCACCTATTTCTAAACTTTCAATTAGCGTTTCAATTTTCTTAGTTGCATACGTTTGATAAGAATCAATATACGTTTTTAAGTCTTTTGGATTATGAACTGACGTTCCAATTAAGTATTTACTCGAAGCTCCAACGCCAAGACCTAAAATATTTTGAGCTTCTTCCATAATTAAAATATTATAGATGCTTTCATGTCCTTCTTTGGAATACCCAATGTTCTCCATATTAGCGGAAATATTTTTCTGACGGTATAAATAATAAGGTAAATACTGTTGTTCTTTTGCAAAATCATACGTCATTCGACTCATACGTTCTAACTCTTCTTTACTTGCTGTCGTATATAACCCGCGATTTTGAGTAATTTTTGAACTACGTTTAAAGGCTAACATATGAACCGTCAATGATTCAGGTTGAAGTTCTTCGATTTGACTTAATGTATAGGCTAATTCTTTTTCTCCTTCATCAGGAAGCCCAACAATTAAGTCCATATTAATATTATCAAAATCGTATTCTTTAGCCATTTTAAATTTATCTATGACATCTTCTACCGTATGATGGCGACCAATACTGTCAAGCGTTGCTTGATTAAATGATTGCGGATTAATGCTGATACGATGGATGTCATATTCTTTTAATAATGATAATTTTTCGGGTGTAATGGTATCTGGACGTCCCGCTTCTACTGTGATTTCACGAACTTCAGAAGCATTAGCCACGTGTTCATATACCGTGATTAATAGTTTTTCAAACTGCTCTTTTGTTAAAGAAGTTGCTGTTCCTCCACCAAAGTAAATGGATGTAATTTTGAGTTGACGTTCTTTAATGAACGCTCCAACTAATTTAATTTCTTCTAGCAGTGCTTCAAGGAAGGGTTCAATCCATTTTTTGAACGGTTCTTGTGCATATGCTGGGAAGGTACAATACGCACATCGTGTCGGACAGAATGGAATTCCAATATAAAGACTAATTTCATTTTGGATGGTATGTAAGTCTGGAATAACTTTTAATTGGTGGTTCGCAACATCAAGTAATAAATTGATTTTTTCATCACTGACTAAGTATTCAGCCTGCATGTATTCTTTAATTTCTTGATCGGAATAACCTCGTTTTTTCATTCCGTGAACCAGTTTTGTTGGACGCATTCCGTTTAACAGTCCCCACGCCTGAATATGGCCGGTATGATGTTGTAATAGGAGTAAATAAACGGCTAAATAGGCATACTTACGTGTCTTTGATTCATTTGCTTCAAGTTGACGACGAATCGTTTGAACGTCTTGATTTAACGTTCCTGTGACGATTAGTTCATCTCCTTCTTTTTTTTCTTCATAATAAAAGATTAGGTCCGGCTGTTCTGATTCATTAATGGTTGAACTTGTAAAAAATGTCTGATTCAATACTTGCATGGCATTTAAAATTAGAGCATCTTCTACACCTAAAATCTTGATGTTTACTTGATTTGTCATCGTAACACTCCATTTCTCTAATAAAAAATCCTTAGCAGTGCTAAGGATTTTTCCCTATCTACTTCTGATAACCAAATCAATTGCCTCTTCTAATACTTGATTATCTTTATTCTTTGCTTCAATATACTGCTAAATACTATTTTCTAGATGATTGGCCACTGTATAACCAATGGCTCGATCAATGGCTGTTTTAGCAGCATTCATTTGATGAATAACCGAACGACAATCTTTTTCTTCTTCAATCATTCGAATCATTTCTCTATTTTGTCCTTCGACCCGTTTTAATCGATTGATGATATCTTTATCTGCTTCCATGTGGGATCTCCTTTATTTGACGATAATCGTTGTACTTAGAGGTTCTATGCTAAGCTCATTTCCAACTTCACCTAAAGAGGTTAAACCACTTTTAGAGGCATTTGCAATGATTTGTAATCCTTTTGTCATCACCGGAATTTCTACTGATCGATTTTGTGTATTGAAGAAGACATGAATTTCGTCCCATTCACCATATTCTTTAACATTTTTCAAAGTATATTCTATCACAGAATGATGATGTTGAAAAATACGAAGATGTTTTTTTACTAATAAAGAATTAGAAAATCTAAAAGCGCCATGTGCCTTTCTAATTTGAATGTATCCTCTTATCAAATCGATGCTTGATTGGTGTGATTTGGCCTCTTCCCAATTAATCGCATTAATTTCATCTGGCATATTATAGCTATTCTCAATTCCTTTTTTACTTCTAAAGAATTCTTGTCCAGACTGGATAAAAGGAATCCCTTGCGCAAAAATAACCATGGCTGTCGCTAATATTTGACGTTTTTGACGAATTTCATCACTCTCATCACCATTTGAAAGTTGCATGCGATCCCATAACGTGTGATTATCATGACATTCAATGTAGTTTATACTTTGTGAAGGTTGATAAAACATATACGTTTCTCCTTCACTTAATCCAGAACTTCCTGCTAATAATTGTTTTCCCACATTCGCATATCCAAAGTTTCCAAGTGCTAGGCCACGCTCTTGATGATTAAAAGTATGACCCTTTATATTATCTCTAAATGAGTCGTTAAAGTGTCCAATTTTAGGCATTTTATAAGCGTTGAATTTAGCTGCTTTTTGATTTTGAGGAAGTGGCGTATTCATATCCCAGCCTTCTCCATAAATCAAAATCGATGGATTTAATTCCTCACATAATTGATGAATTTCATTCATCGTATCTACATCTATAATCCCCATTAAGTCAAATCTAAACCCATCAATTCCATATTCTTCAACCCAGAATTTTACAGAGTCTAATACAAATTTGCGAACCATTAATCGATTAGTTGCTAAGTCATTTCCACACCCTGTTCCATCTGATGGCATTCCTTGATAGTCATAGCGATAAAAGTATGTTGGAACCATTGCATCAAAAGGAAAAGTGCGTCGTTCATATACGTGATTGTATACCACATCCATAATAACACCAAATCCATTTTCATGTAGTGTATTAATTAATTTTCTTAATTCATTAATACGAGCATACGGATTCGTGGCATCTGTTGAATAACTTCCTTCTGGAACGTTGTATTGAACAGGATTATACCCCCAGTTATAACTTTTTTGTGGATTTAATTCATCAACACCTTCAAAATCAAATATCGGAAGTAATTGAATATGGGTCACACCTAAATTTTTCAAATAATCTAGTCCTGTATTACTCCCTTCTAACCATTCTGTTAAGCCTAAATATTTCCCTTTATGCCTAATGAATTCATCATTAATTGTAAAATCTCTGACACTAAGTTCATAAATAATGGCATCTGTTGGTTGATTAAGTTGGGGTCTAATATCATGATTAATTGTTTCGCATAAAGCGGGATCAATAATGACACTATAAGTCGCATTAGCAGTCGATGCGATGCCATATGGATCAATGGTTTCTTGTTTAACGAGATTATTTACGATTTCATAACGATAACGATATCCCTCTAAATCTTGATAAACCGTTAATTCCCAAATTCCTTTTGATCTTCGTTTCATTTTGCGATAATGCGTCACATCCTCTTCATAAAGGACTAGTTGGACTTGTGTCGCTGTTGGCGCCCATAATTTAAAGCGTGTCATTGTCTTAGAGTAAGTCGCTCCTAAATCGTCTCCAGTATAATAAAAACGCTTATCGAATTCATCTGTTCTCGCAATATAGCCTAAAAATAAATAGCTATCATTATTATAACAATCCATGACCCTATATTCTTGCCCTACTTCAACAAACCCTTGAATCGATAAAATATATTTTAGCTCATTTCCAAAATCAAATTTTTCTTCTACTTTTAACTCGAGTACTTCCTGATTCATTAGATTAACTAATCTAAAAGGTGCAATTTCCCCTCCATAATAACTCTTTGGTACTAAGATCGTAATTTTATTATATTCATCTAAGTATGATGAAAACCTTCCTTGAATATTCATTATTTCATGCCCCTCCTAACTACTATTCTTTCTATCTCATGATTCACCTTCATCTTTGACTATTTTTTATTGATTCATTCATTTCACCTGATCAAAATATAAAATAAGGCGCTTTAATATATGTTATTTTTACCCCCTAAAAATAGTACGAACTCATACATCAATTTTACCATTTTAATCTTTTATTAACAATAATTGTAATTTTTTTGAAATGTTTTTTTAATTTTTATCTGCAATTTTCTATAAAAAATATATGTTTTTTTGTCACATTTACTTCGTGCAAAAAAACATCAAAAACATTGGTATTATAATAAAAACGGATACACTAAACCTCCACATTGTTTTAAAAAAATAAATAAAATTTGATAATAGCAACAATGTTTTCGCTTACTTTTTAATTGACAACTCCTATTTGTTTTTGTATGATATTACCTGAAATTAATAAATTTAAAGCGCATGCAATTCGAATATAGAACATGTCTTAAATTCACATTTTTATCAATCGTTATCTAAAAGTAAAACACACTATCGGAGGGACTATAATGAAACAAAAGAATTTCAAAAATTTTATCTTTAGAATTTTATGCTTTATCGTGGGATGCTTCATCATTCAAATTGGAGTTTCATTCTTTATCAAATCAAATACTGGAGTAGACTCAGTCACAATCTTTATGCAAGGTTTATCAAATATTCTTCACATCACGGTTGGTCAAGCAAACATGCTATTCATGGGAATTGTCTTTGTTGGTATTTTAATTTTTGCGCGTGAGTATATTCGTTTAGGAACATTCTTAGCTGTTGTTACAGCTGGACCCTTTTTAGATCTTTTAAATCAATTATTCGATCCACTTGGAATTGAATCATTACCTTTAATCGTTCGATTAGCTATCGTTGCAATTAGCTGTGTTGTTATTGCAATTGGATTCTCAATCTTAAAATCAGCTAATTTAAGTGTTGCACCAACAGACCAATTACCAATTATTATTTGCGATAAATTAAAGTGGCAATATAAATGGGTTCGTATTACATTTGATGTTATCTTGGTTGTTCTTGGATTCACGTTAGGTGGGAAATTAGGTCTTGGAACAATTATTGCAACATTATTAATCGGACCTTGTATCCAATTCTTCTTAACTCCAATTGAAACAAAAATTACGCAATTAAGTCGCGCTTAATAGTTAAAAGAGCATCTATCTCATAGATAAATGCTCTTTTTTTGATTTAAAGACAGTGTAATAAATAATTTAATTTTTTACTAATTTTCGCTCGTTCTCGGTATACCCAATTCACATCAAATATTAAATTAAATGATTTTGAAAAATTATAATAGAGATTAACTTCTTGATAATGAATCTCTAACAAATCGAGGTCTTCTGAGTGAATTTTTGGCTTAGTTAATTCGAAGTTCCCATCAACAAACACTTCCTCAATAAAGAACAACAATAAATTTAACAATTCTGGATTTGTAAAATTAATGGGGAGTTTCATCACTTTCCATTGATCGTTTTGCGATAATTTATAGGGCTTAATTTGTTCTAAAATAAATAGATAATGGCTAACATCCATTTTTTGATAATACGAAAATTCGTCATAATACATAGACCATATCGCTAACTTTTCAATCAATGGAATCCCTTTTATTTGAAGTAATAATTCCGTCGGTCCAATGATTGCTTTCTCAATCAATCGATCTTCGCACTCTAATTTTTCTTGAAGCCTCCCCAAATACTCATCGATACTCGTCACATATCCAACTTCATAGATTCCTTTCCTTCCAGCCCGACCTGCAATTTGCTTGACCTCTTGTGACGTTAACTCTCTAATATCTTCACCATCAAATTTTTTTAAACTCGTAAACACAATACGTTTAATGGGTAAATTAACTCCCATTCCAATCGCATCTGTTGTAATTAACAATTCACTTTCTCCACTACTAAACATCGAATATTGTAACCGTCTCACCTCAGGTGGCAGATCGCCATAAATGACACTGACTTTATAGCCTCGATCTTGATAATATCGTGATAGCTCCAGAACTTTTTTCTTAGAAAAAGCAATTAACGCATCTCCAGCAGAAGGATTATTCATTTGATACGGCGTCTGCTCTAGTTTCAAAGGAGTATTCCGATAATATTCTTTTATCTCGTATTCCTCACCACAATCCTCAATTAATTGAATTAATAATTTTTTTGTATTTAAAGCACCACAAATATGAATGTCTTGACTCATTAATCCTAAGATTGCTTTTGTCCAAGACGCCCCTCTAATAACATCGCCTATTAACTGAACTTCATCAATCACGGCTACATCATATAATTGATTCAAATCTAATTTTTCAATCGTACAGCTAATATGATTAGCATTCGTGACGATAATTTCTTCTTCCCCTGTTAAAAGATGACAGGGAATTTGAGACTGATTTAGATTTTCATAATTTTCTAAAGCTAGTAAACGTAAAGGTGCTAGATAAATGCCGCGCTTAGATTTTTTCAAAGCCTCGATCGCATGATAAGTTTTTCCTGTATTCGTTTCTCCAAGATGAAGATAAAACTTTCGCTTCATTTGCCTCGTTTTTTTATATTCATCTTTTGGGTTAATTGGGAGATAGCATTGAAAATCATGATTCATTAATCTAGGAAGATAAATACCTTGTAGCACACATAAAATTCCACTGTTAATAAAAGCCTCTTTGTAAGATGAGGTGAGGTCTTCAAAATTATAATCGGTTTGATTTTCTTCATTGTAATGACTTAAGATTTTTCGTGAAATATCGTTTAATAACAATACATAGTCATTATATAAAATTTCTCCCCCGTATTCTTCCATATCTGGTAGTTGTTTTAATATTTTAATTTTTTTTCGGATGAGTGCTTCCTCATTCATTAACAGATGAAGCGATGCTTTTTTGCTATTTTCTTGTAAATGTGAAAGATGTATTCGAAGTTTTTTAATTTCTTTTTCAATTCCGTGACTTTTTTTCATTAGGCACCTCTCTCACGTTTTGCCATCAAGCCTCATAGAGGTAATAAAATTCCTTACTAAATCTTATGCATGTGCCCCCTTCTTTTATCACATCAACACTCTAGTATAAGCCTATTTAAAATAAATCTTAAGTGATGAGTCTTTTAAGGTTAATAAAAAAACTACTACTTAATAAAATTAAGCAATAGTCTCCTTATTTTCAAGCATGCTGTACGGCGTCACTTTATTACGTCCTGTCGTTTTAGAATAATACATAGCCAGATCAGCAAAATGAATGCCTTCTTCCGCAGATAAAGAACCTTGTTCGTATTCATAAACGCCAAAACTAGCCGTAATTGAAGGAAAGTGCTCTTTTATTCTTTTTACGCTAAGGGTTAACAATTCTTCTCTGATTTTCTCAGCAAATACTAATGCCTTCGACTCAGTATAACCTTGCAAGAAAATAACAAATTCTTCTCCTCCATATCGTCCGATATGAATATTTGAATTAACTTTCTTTGTTAAAAGTAATCCTACTTTTTGAATCACCTCATCTCCAACTAGATGACCAAATGTGTCATTAATCTTTTTAAAGTGATCAATGTCTAACATTAAAACACAGCAGCGATCATTGTGAGCCGATTTAAGCATTTGTTCCCCTTTTTTTAGAACTTGAACTCGATTATTTAGACCTGTCAATCCATCATAACGAGCTAAGTAATTTGCCTTTTTATATAATTTAGCATTTTCAAGCGCGATAGCAATGTAAGATGCTAATATACTTAACTTGCTTAAATCACGCTCTGAGTATTGATTTTTCTCATAACTTTGAATGGTAATGTAACCTTTTACCTCATCTTGAATGAGTAGGGGACAACATAATAAGGATTGTATTCCCTTCTGAAGTAAAATGGTTTTATCTTTTTCAAGATGATAGTGTTTGTACTCTGTTAAAAGATCATGGATAATTAAACTTTTTTTATGTTTAATACAGTAGACACCTAAACTATTTTCATCATCAAGTTGGATATGCCCTGAATCCACATAGTCCCCGTCTTGCATATAGATAGCATATTTTAAACTTTCTTCTTCCTGATTTAATTCTGTTATCGCCATGACATTAGAACTAATCAAGTTAGCTAATTCATCGTGAATTCTTAATAATAGTTGCTTATAACTTAAATTCGTTGTTAAGGATTGACCAATCGATGAAATAATTTGAAGTTCATCATATAGCGTTTTAATAATTCTTAATTCATATGCAGACATTTCCTGTGTTAACTTTTTACCCCATAACTCAGTTCTAGCTAATTCTAACGTTTTTTCATGCTCATACTTAATTTCATAATAGTTTAACGCCTTTTCAAAATCATGGATTGCTTTATACAACTCAATCAATGTCCCACATAATTGTGAGAAAAAGAGTGGATCAACTTTTCGATTGGCCTGTTGATAAGCTTTTAGCAAATAATCCTCGGCTTTTTCATATCGCTTTTGTTGCAAACAGATTTTTGCCCATTCCAAATACGTCTTCATTTTTTCCTGTTTTAACTGATATTGAATCGCAATTTCTTCACTCTTTTGAAAATTCAAGTCACTTCCTACTTCATCCCCCATACTATGTAGCAGTCGTGCCTTTAAACGGAATGAATCAGCAAATGCAATCGGATAACCTAATTCATAAGATCTCTTGATTACGTCATCTAAGATGACTTTAGATTTTTTCAAATTACCCTCTACTAAACATAATTCTGCTTCCGTTTGTAAAAAAACTAACTCATTCATTTTCGTTGTGTTAATGTTTAAATAATTAACTCTTTCTTGAACTTCTCGAGCTTCTTTATATTTTTCTAATCTTAAATAATGAATCACGGTATTTCCTAAAAGATGAGCCACATATTTTGGATCTTCTAAACCTTCTGAAAGTTTAATTCCTTTTACTCCCCATTCTTGACTCTCCGTATATAGTCCGGTGTGAAAATACACGCACATTAACGCATTACATACTGATACCATTCCATCAACTGCGTTTAAACTTTCATAAATCTGATAAGACTCTAACAAATAATCAATCGCAATATCATATATCCCATCTTCGCCACTGAACCATGCTACCACATGAAGCATGCCGGCCTGTGCTAATTTTAATTGATGTTTTTTAGTAAAGATTAAAATCTGTTCTAAATCAGATAAAGATAATTTTTTTCCACGTTTTTGATCCCCTAAAATTGACATTAGCTTTAAAATGTATGATTCATCCTGTAATAATTTATCGCAATATAATTTGATATTGTGATTCATGCTAGTCACTACGATCACTCCCTGTATCAGCCCATTTCTCTTCTATTCTCAACTAACCAAAGTTTAACACATTTTTTCTTTTGTTTTGTGTTTTACCTCCTATTTCATACATTTTATTGCATTTATTAGTAAATTATCATCATCTTTATTGATTAATCCGCCTTTTGTGTGCAAATGAACACTTTTTTTATCATTATTTTAGAGTTAAAATAGTCTTATAAGGGTTCATTGGGGAATGAATTCTTATTGAGGGTAGTGTTAGATATATATCGTTCTTTGACCATCTAGGTAAGATGGTCTTTTTTTAAATTGAAAATTAGGTAAATCTATCAGACTATGGTATGATTAAGGTAATAAATTTAACAACGAGAGGTAATTCAATATGAACTTTAAAACATTAGGTGTTAGTGATGATCTGATTCAAGTTTTAAAAAAATCTGGTATCACTTCACCTACTCCTATTCAAGAACAATGCTATCCCTTAATTAAAAATTATAAAGATGTCATTGCTCAAGCCCAAACTGGAACTGGAAAAACATTAGCATTCTTACTGCCACTTTTTGAAAATATTTCACCTGATATCGAAGCAACACAAGCTTTGATTATTACACCAACTCGTGAATTAGCCTTGCAAATTACAGAAGAAGCTAATAAACTAGCAGAAATTCGAAACATTAATGTTTTAGCCGCATATGGAGGTCGCAACATTGGTTCTCAATTAAATAAGCTAAAAAAATCAATTCATCTGATTATCGCAACGCCAGGTCGCTTAATTGATCACCTAGAACGTCAAACGATTACTTTAGATAAAGTCAAATCTGTTGTTATTGATGAAGCAGATCAAATGTTATTAATGGGATTTAGAAATGAAGTGGATCAAATCTTACGTCAAACGCCAAGAAATAGACAGACCTTATGTTTTTCTGCTACAATGGCACCAAACGTTAAACGTCTAGCGTACCGTTATTCATATGATCCAACAATGATTACGATTGAAGCTAAAAAAGTTGCTGTTGAAAGTATTAAGCAAGAATTAGTTGAAACGACGGATCGTTGGAAGGCTGATGCACTTTGTCAAGTTCTTGAAGAAGATAACCCATTTTTAGCGATTATTTTCTGTCGTACGAAACGTCGTGCTGATCAATTATTCGCTAAAATGAAGCAACGTGGTTTCAATACCCAAGTCATTCACAGTGACATTGCTCAAAATAAACGCGAGCGTATTTTAAAGTCATTTAGAGAGGCTGATTTACAATATTTAATTGCAACAGATGTAGCATCACGTGGCCTTGATATTAGTGGAGTGACTCATATTTATAATTATGATATCCCTGAAACACCAGAAACTTATATTCATCGTATCGGACGTACAGGTCGCGCTGGTGAAGAAGGGTATACTTGTTTATTCGTTGCTCCAAAAGATGACTTTGAATTAAATGCTATTGAACGTAAATTACGCTTTAATATTCCAAGACGTCATTTAAAATAATAAAAAAGAACAAGTCATATGACTTGTTCTTTTTTATTATTTTAAATGAATTGTAGGATAACGGAAATTCCTCCTGCTATAAGCATGACCGTAATCGGATTAAGCTTAAACTTACGAAGTCCAATTAAACTAAGTATAAAAAGAATCACAGACACCACCTGAAGATGATTCAAATTCGGTGGCCATATTTCCTCCCCAAAAAAAGATAAACAAATAATGGATACACCTGCACTAGCAATTAATGCGACAACGGCAGGACGTAAACCGAACAGAATCCCCTTTATAATCGGTAATTCTTTGTATCGCTGATATAAAAAGGCTAAGGTTAAGACAATGATACAAGATGGAGAAACACACCCCATTGTTGCAATAATGGCTCCTAGAAGTCCTGCAATTTGCATTCCAACAAAGGTTGCAGCATTAATTACAATCGGACCCGGGGTCATTTGCGAAATCGTTATAATATCTGTGAATCCCGTCATACTTAACCAACCATTTTGTACAACAACTTGTTCCTCTATCAGAGGTAATGCCGCATATCCTCCTCCAAAACTAAATAGACCTATTTGAAAAAAACTAAGAAATAGTTTTAGATAAATCATTCTGTCACCTCATCTCCCTTTGTTTCTCTATGTTTATGAACTGAAAATGCTCCGATTAGTGCACATGTGATGATAATTAAAATTAGATTCACATTGAAAATATAACTGAGTATAAAAACGATTAACATCATCCAAATCATCTTTTTCCCACTATCTTTCACAAGATTATTTGCCATGCCAAAAACAACATCTACAATAACAGCTCCAATCGCTGCTTGCATTCCAAACATCAATGCACCCACCAAAATACTTTCTCTAAACAATTGATAAAACATTGAAATAACCGATAAAATAATTAAAGGTGGTAAAACTGTCGCTAAGATAGTGATAAATGCTCCTAAAATTCCAGCTAATCGATATCCAACTAAAATGGCAGCATTAACCGCCATTGCCCCTGGTGCTGATTGTGCAATTGCAGTCAAATCGAGCATTTCTTTTTCATCTAACCACTCTAATTCATTAACAAATTTCTTTCTCATTAATGGAACAATGACATAGCCACCACCAAAAGTAAAAGCACTCAAACAAAACGTTGAATAAAATAGTTTAAAGTAAAAATTAGCGTCCTTTTTCATACTCTCTCTCCCATATCAAAGCTATTTCTATCATTATAACACGTTTAGAATTTTACTAAAGTATAATTTCCATATTTTATATCATTATGTTAATTTGTTAGTTAGGTATGTGTAAAAAAAGAGAAATCACATGTGATTTCTCTTTTTTACATTATAATTGCCATTTTACAAGATTAACTTGCCCTTCACCTTCAAGAACTAAGTTTTGATCAACTTCCTTATTATAAATACGAGTTGTAAAGACTTCTGCTCCATTATTTAAATAAACTTCTACGATTGAATGATCGGAATAAATATGAAGATTTTCAATCGTGTCAACCGCAACCGAACGTTCATCACGCCCATATCCACTTTCACCTAACGCTAATGTAAAAATACCATTTTCATAAGATAATTTTAAATCTTCACGAAGTGTAAGTCTAAATTTCGTTGAGTTAGTAAATTCTAAGTTTAATTCAAAAGCATAGTTTTCGAATAATTCAATTTCCTTCTTTTCACCTAAAGATAAATTATTCATGGCAATTTCTGATTGACGCATCGCTTTTAGTTCGTCAACAGGTAATTGATAAATTTTATCACCTTTTAAGACAAGTTGACGTGGAAGGGTTAAACAATGTTGCCATTCATTTTCAATCGTTGGATTCTTATGTTCAATTGCATCCGGAACACCTGCCCAACCATACATAATCACACGTCCATCATGATTAATAAATGTTTGTGGCGCATAAAAATCAAATCCGCGATCTAGCTCATCAAATTCTCCTAGATTTAAAACATGTTTAGATTCATCAAATGAACCAATCGCATATCCACTTTGATAAACATTATGGAATTTTAATCCTTTAGCGTCTATTCCTTGTGGTGAGAACATAAAAACATCTTTACCTTCTAACTTGAATGTATCTGGACACTCCCACATGAATCCCATGTCATCAAGTCCACCTGCAGGAACGCTTAATAATTTCCAATCCGTTAAATTAGTTGATTGGTATAGTAAAACATATCCTTTATTGTCAACAGAACGAGCTCCTAAAACCATGTAGAACATTCCATCTTCTTCCCAAACTTTTGGATCACGAACATGAAGGCCCATATTTTTAGGATAATCTTCATTTGTTAATAAAACTTGTTTTTCTGAAAAGTTAAATCCATCACTTGATTTAACCATAATTACATTTTGTTCACGTCCTGTTAAGATGTAATCATGATTCCCCTCATGTTTAACATTCCCTGTATAAAATAAGTACATTTCATCATTATGAATAATGGCTGAACCCGAATAAACTCCATCAACATCTGCCGCAATATCTGGATATAAGGCAATTTCATGCTCTGTCCAATTTACCATATCTGGCGATGTATAATGTCCCCAAAATTTTAAGCCACCCTTTGCATCAAGTGGAGAGTATTGATAAAACACATGGTATAAACCTTTAAAATAACATAATCCATTCGGATCATTAATCCATCCCATTGGGGCCATAATATGATACTTATTGCGCCAAGCATCCGTTGTAACTTTATTCATTACTTCGTGTTTGTGGGCTTCAATTTCTTTAATAAACTGCTCTTTTGTCATCATGCTCTAGCCTCCCATTTTTTATAGCTTAGCGATTCATCATTTCAATAACTGCTTCTGTTGTTGGTAAGGCTGCAATTGCACCTTTTTTAGAAACTGTTAGTGCTGCTGTTGCGGCTGAAAACGTTAAGATTTCTACTACTTTAGCTTCATCTAAATTCACTAATTCTTCTAAGTTTGTCGCTGCTTTTGAAACTTGATATAAGAATGATCCGATATAAGAGTCTCCTGCCCCAGTCGTATCTTCTGCTTTTACCTTAAATGATGGAACTGAAATATTACGTTCTTTCGTAATAAATTCTGCACCCTCCGTCCCCTTCGTATAGATGACAACTTCAACTTGACCAACAAATAATGATTTTAGTGCTTCTTGTTCGTCTTTAATTCCTGTGATAAATTCTAATTCCTCATCACTAATTTTCACGATATTTGATAATGGTAAGAATTCTAAAATAGCTTGACGGCAAGCTTCTGGTGTTTTCCATAAAGGTAAGCGAACATTTGGATCGAAACTGATGATTCCATTATGCTTCGTTGTATATTCAATCGCTTTTTTATGTGCCTCTTTAATTGGAGCATCAATTAGGCTTACTGAACAGAAGTGTAAGATAATTCCTTCTTCAAAATCTTCTTCACAAATTTCTTCAGCACTTAATAACATATCTGCACTTGGATTTCGATAGAATGAGAAATCACGCTCTCCATCTTCTTTTAATGATACAAATGCTAAAGCTGTATTCGCCTCATTTGTACGACTAATGCGTGACACATCAACACCTAAAGGCTTAACTTCTTCTAAGATGGCATCTCCAAATCCATCTACCCCTAACTTGGTTAACATTTGTGCACGACCACCTAATTTTGCAACGGCTGCTGCCACATTTAATGGTGCTCCTCCTGGAACACGCACAAATCCTTCAACGTCTTTTAAAGCGACTCCTTTTTGTTGTGGAATAAAATCAATTAATGCTTCTCCGATTGCAATGACTTTTTTCATGATACCGTTCTCCTTTTCTTTATATACGCAAAAATGAATAGTGGGAAACTCCCATTATTCATCTTTGATCTCAATATTTAAATATTAGTTTTCTTCTTTAATTCCAAGAATCCATGTTGCAATAAATGCACCTGCAAGTGCAATTCCCATTGCGATTAAATAATTTAACATTGTTCCTGGTGCAGTGATAGCTAAGGCTGGTAATCCAGTTACACCAACAGCTGTAAATAATACTTTAGTCATCACAACATATGCTCCACCTAAAGCACCACCAATTGCTGCCCCGATAAATGGACGACCATACTTCATATTTACACCGAAGATTGCTGCTTCTGTTACACCGAATAAGCAACTAACTGCCGATGGTAAAGCGATTGCTTTTGTTTTAGCATTTTTAGTCATAAAGTAAACTGCGAATGCTGCCCCACCTTGTGCCACGTTTGCCATTGCCCAGATTGGTAATAATGGATTGAATCCAGTATTTCCAATTAACTCTAATTCAACAGCATGGAAACTATGGTGAATCCCAGTGATAACAACTGATGAATAAGTTCCACCTAATAATAATCCTGCGAAGATTCCAAAGTTATTTAGGGCATACGTGAAGAATGTTGAGATTGCTCCACCTACTGTGTTAGCGATTGGTCCGATAACTACTAAAGCTAAGAATCCAGTTACTAGGACTGTAATTAATGGAGTTAATAAAATATCTAACATCTTAGGTACGAATTTACGAGTATATTTCTCAACATAAGACATAACAAAGATCACAATTAAGATTGGTAAAACAGTTCCTTGGTATCCAAGTAATGGCATATCAAATAATCCCATAACACTAACTGTTTCATATCCTGTCCCTTGTGTCCAAGCATTTTGTAAAGCAGGGTGAATCATAATTCCCCCGATTGTTGCTGCTAAGTAAGGATTACACTTGAATTGTTTTGCTGCAGAGATTGCAATTAAAATTGGTAAGAAGTTAAAAGCTGCTGATGAGAACATATCTAATAACATGAACCACCATTCTTCTTTTAAATGTCCTAAACCAACTTTATCAACAACTCCTAAAATTCCCATTAATAATCCAGCGGCTACAATTGCAGGAATAATTGGAACGAAAATGTTTGATAACATACGGCAGAAACGTTGGAAAGGATTTAATTTTTCCATCGCAGCATCTTTAACATCCGCCGTACTCATTTCTTGAATTCCAGCAAGTGATGCTAATTCTGCATAAACGCGATTAACTGTCCCTTGTCCAATAATAATTTGGAACTGTCCAGCCGTTGAAAATACACCTTTTACAATATCCATTTTTTCAATCGCAGCTTGATCAACCTTTGATTCATCTTTTAAAACTAAACGTAAACGTGTTGCACAATGTGCAGCACTATTAACATTCTCTGCTCCACCAATAGCAGAAAGGATAGCTTTTGCTACTTCAGCATAATTTTGATTTGCCATTGAGTACTCCTCCTCAAATTTCATATTTACAAGCTCTACTTTAAGATAATCATTTATTCGGGACATTATCTTAAAGATTAGATCGACCCCATGATAGGTCTCATAAGATTAATATTTTCATAAAACGATTCTCTTATAGCGTTGATTAACTCTTTTATCTTACTCATTCACTCTTAGAACACGCTTTCTTATTTTACAAAAGAATGAGAGAACGTTCCCACATTCTCTAATAAAAATATTTGCGCTTACTCATTGCTTGGAGCAAAATAAACTATATTAACTGATCCCTACCTTAAGGGAACGTTCCCACCGCGGATAAAAAATAATAATCTCCATTTCGAAGATTATTATACACTATCTCTTTCAATAAGTCTATACGTAAAAATAAAATTGCTTTCACAATTTTTAGTAGATGATTTCCCTTGTTGAATATAATCAACTAATAACTTAGCTCCTCTAACGCCTAACGTTTGAAAATAATAATGAACGGTTGTTAATTTAGGCGTAACTAATCCTGCAATTTGTGTATCACCAAGTCCCATCACAGAAATATCCTCAGGAATTTTATATCCCGCTTCTTTTAGATACTCCATACATCCAATGGCCAAATGATCAGTTACCGCGAAAATAGCAGTCGGTCGACGCTTTAACTCCATTAACTCTTTTGCTAAACGATACCCACTTTGCTGAGAGAAATCACCAATTTGAATTAAATTCTCATCAATTGCTATTCCTTGAGCCATTAACTCATCTTTATATCCTCTCTTACGCTCAACCCCAACTGCCACGTCATATTCACCTACTCCAATAAATCCAATTGATTCATGGCCTTTTTCTAAAAGAAACCTAACAGCATCTCGGCTCGCATGATAGTCATCGTGAATAATACATGGATAATTTTCAACTCTTTGTGCTAAAACCACAATCGGGACATTAAGTTGATCCATCAACTCATAATGCTTAGGTGTTATTTCTGTTGCCATGAAAATAATACCATCGACTTGATAACTACGAAATACTTTTAAATAGTCCATTTCTTTTTCAATCGATAACTCACAATTTCCAATCAACACTTCATAACCATACTTACTTAACTCTTTAGTCACTCCCTCAACAACGCGGGCTGCCGTTTCAGTACTGATTTTAGGAACAATAACACCGATTAAATTTGTTTTTTGTGTTCTCATAATTTGTGCTTGACGTTTTGGAACAAATCCTGTTTTTTCAATCACTTCTTTAATTTTCGTACTGGCATCTTCGCTGACATAGCCATCATTTAAATATCTTGAAACCGTCGATTTAGAAACGCCGGCTAACTTTGCAATCTCCACAATATTCATTTTTATCACCATATAATAAAATATTAGACCTCTTTAATGTTAGCATAAATTAACGTCTAATCATAGAGCACATTTCGAGGCAATCACACATATAATAAGAAGAAAATCTAAAACAGCTAAAAAGGAGGCATTTTTATGTTTAATTTGACACCTTTTAAAAATCAGACTAATCAAGTTTCTAGTGGTAATGGTTTTTTTGATCTTTTTAATCAGATGGAAAATATGATGTTCAATTCATTTCAATCAAGCTTTAATACAATGAACAACACCTCTTTCATCGATCAAGGTTCAGAATACATCTTTACGCTAACTCTTCCTAATTTAAAAAGAGAAAACATTCAACTTGTGGTTGAAGATCAACTCTTAATTTTAACAGTTAAACAAGAATATCAGGCAACGCAAGATGGGGCTCAAAGTTATCAATCTAGCTCTTTTTCTCAAACATTCAATTTAGGCGATGTTGAAAGTAATAAAATTACAGCTAGGCTCAATCAGGATACCTTAACTATTATCTTCCCCAAAAAAGCAACTACCGTAATTAACCGTCGTGTCATTAACGTTCTATAAAGTAAAAAAGACGATTTTCACTAAAACGTGAAAGTCGTCTTTTTTCATTACAGTTCATAAAGACCTGTTGATAAATATCTCTCTCCTGTATCCGGACATAAAACAACAATTCGTTTAAATGCAAATGCTTCTTGTTTTGCTAGCTCAGTCGCTGCAAAAATCGCTGCTCCTGATGAAATACCAACTAATAATCCTTCTGATTTGGCTAACTTTCGCGATGTTGCAATAGCATCCTCATCGCTAACTTGCACAATGTCGTCGATAATCGATTCATTTAAAATTTTAGGAACAAAGCCTGCTCCAATTCCTTGAATCTTATGAGGTCCTGGTTTTCCTCCTGATAAAACAGGCGAACTTTTCGGCTCAACAGCAATAATTTTAATATCGGGATTTTTCTGTTTCAAAACTTCACCAATACCGGTAATCGTTCCCCCCGTCCCAACCCCTGCTACAAACACATCAACATTCCCTTCTAAATCATCCCAAATCTCAAGTGCGGTCGTTTGCTTATGAATGCGCGGATTAGCTGAATTTTCAAACTGTTGTAAAATAATTCCTCTAGGTGTGCTAGCACATAATTCATTTGCTTTAGCGATAGCGCCCTTCATTCCGTCACTGCCTTTTGTTAAAACTAAATTTGCACCTAGTGCCTTTAGTAAATGACGTCTTTCAAGACTCATTGTTTCTGGCATGACTAAAGTTAGTTGATACCCTCTAGCTGCACAAACAAAAGCCAATCCAATCCCAGTATTCCCACTGGTTGGTTCAATAATAACTGAGTCTTTACTTAATCTCCCTTCCTCCTCTGCTGCTAATACCATCGAATAAGCAATGCGGTCTTTTACACTTCCTGCAGGATTGAAATACTCAAGTTTAGCAACAATAGAAGCCAAAACTCCTTCTTGCTGATTGTACTGACATAATTCTAACAACGGAGTATGTCCAATTAACTCAATTAAACTGTGCACCATTTTTTCCACTACAATTCCCCCTTTTTTTACTATAGTATACTCAAAAAAAACCTACAATTATGACAAACAAACTAAAAAAGAGTCTTTAGTTGACTAGACTCTTTAACGATTTTAGTTGTTCAAATTCATTTTTTATCTCATTTAATAACGATTCTTCTGTTAATAATCGAAGCCCAATCGAAGCTAAAATCAATGCTCCATCTAAGATAGCTTGATCTCCTACTTTTGAAATAGCAGCTTCTTTAAAGTGTTGGGTATGAATCGTAATGGACTCGTCACAAATTTTAAGTGTTGGGTGAATCGTTGGAACCACTTGGCTCACATTTCCGGCATCCGTTGAACCAATGCTTTTAGCACCTTCTAACTTAACTTCTAACCCTAATCTCTTTGCTTCTTCAATAAATAACTGTTCAAATCGATCACAGATTAACATCTCATGAACTTGATTAAAATCATCGTTATACTTAAACTCGCATCCTGTTGCTTCAGCGCAACCTTTTCCGATGTGTAAAATCTTTTCTTTATAAATTAAACAAGTTTCGTGATGCGCAGCTCGAATATAAAAACTTGCTTTTGTATAATCTGGAATAATATTAGGTGCTTCACCGCCATGAGTAATAATCCCATGATATAAAACATCACGTGGACTTTGTTGACGAAGTGCGTTAACACCGTTATAAAACAAAATCATAGCATCTAAGGCATTAACCCCTTGTTCAGGTGCAGAGGCTGCATGAGAAGCTTTTCCAAAAAACTCAAATTCAATCGGAACAATCGCGAGTGTCGGCTGGGTTTTAGCTGTTGTATGAAAAGGATGAATCATCATACAAACATCAACACCTTCAAACAAATTGGCCGCAACATAAGAGGCTTTTGCATTCCCATGAGGTCCACCCTCTTCAGCCGGCGTTCCAAACACCACAATTTCTCCACCTGTTTGATCGATGATTTGGGCAAGTGCAATCCCTGCCGCTACACTCGTCATCGCGATAATATTATGTCCACACGCGTGACCTAAGCCCTTTAAAGCATCGTATTCAGCTAATAATCCAATAACAGGCCCTTTATTCTGCCCTTTTTTACGTGCAATAAAACCCGTCGGATGAGTCGCAATATTAACCTTCACTTCAAATCCATGCTTGATTAATAAATCGGTTAGCCATTTACAAGCCTTTACCTCTTGATTCCCAATTTCAGGGTTATCATGAATTTCATGACTTAATGACAAAATCTCATCGTGGTTTTTCTCAATCTGATTTTTTATGGTTGTGATGTAAGAGTTAATATCCCTCACCATATCCCTCCTTTAAAAAAATAATCTTTATCTATAACTTTAGATAAATGTTTGACACTTAAAAATTTTTTATTTTCCGTAACCATCGAGGATGTTATATCCTACTAGCGTAGGAATCTTACTATACTCACTACTAAAGTGACCCACACGATTTTAAATTCTATTGTAAAATGACCCCTCGACTATCATTCGTCTTAGTATTCAAAAAAGTTTGAATACTAAGACGAATGATAAAATGATGAATGATATTTCTATTTATATATAGTATGACAATCATCCATACTTTTATTACAATATGCATTAATCTCGAATTATCACCTTAATTCTTAAGGTTTGATTAGAGAATCTTTAAAATTTCTTAAGACTTTTTCTCCTTAATTCTAAAGATTTAACTTTTATAATACTCGTATGAAAAGGAAAAAGGAGAATGTCAAATGAAAATATTAATTTTAACTGCTAAATTTGGAATGGGACATTATTCTGCTTCGCATTCAATCGAACAGCAAATTCAACAAAAATTTCCAAATGCTTCAATTTCAATTGTTGATTTTTTTGAATATTCAGCTCCCAGAGTTTCAAATATCCTGTATAAAAGTTTTAATTTATTAATTAATCGAGCCAGTACTTGCTATAACTTTTTCTATCGTTTGTCAGAAAAAGGAGAAATTAATCAAAAACCTATTTTAGTGGACTACTTTTCACGTTCTCTTCAGCAATTAATAAATGAATTAAATCCAACTTTAATTATTTCAACCGTTCCGTTTTGTTCTCAGTTATTGTCTCACTATGATAAAAAATCGAAAAAAAGAATTCCCTTTGTTACCTGTATCACTGATGTAAGTAGTCACTGTGAATGGATTAATGAAAATACAACCTATTATTTAGTTGCTTCTCTTTCTATCAAAATGGACCTTATTAATAAAGGCGTGCATGCCAGTCAAATACAAGTCATCGGGATCCCTGTTAAGCGCGAATTCAATGAACCGATTGAGTCTTCATTTAAAAATAGTCACAGCTATGAAAAGAAATTATTAATTATGGGAGGTGGTCTTGGTCTCTTACCCAAATCCGAATCTTTTTATGAAGCACTAAATCAATTAAATCATGTTAAAACAACGGTAATTACCGGGAAAAACAAGCGTCTTTTTAATTTATTGCATAATAAATACCAAAATATTGAGGTCATTGGATTTACGGACCAGGTATATAAATTTATGCAAGAAGCTGATTTAATGATTTCTAAACCAGGTGGAATCACGGTATTTGAGGCGATTAATTCTGAAATTCCGTTGCTTGTCTTTGAACCATTTTTACAACAGGAAGTAAATAACGCGAACTTTATTTCACTTCATTGCCTTGGACATGTCATTCAAAAAAAGCAAACAGATTATATTGAAATGGTTTCTAATCTTATTTATGATGCAAAGGCTTTAGATGAGATTAAACGCAACATGCAACAATTAAAAAAACAATTTGATAAAAATGCATTAGAAGAGATTATTTTATCTGTACAGTTAGGAGCGTATGCATCATGAAACTATTTTCTACAATTTTAATCATTTTGTTTATGATCCACTCTATTTTACCAACATATTATAATAAGATGATTAATAAAAACGTAATAAAATCCACACCAAAAAAAGGAATTATGCTAACATTCGATGATGGCCCCAACCCTTTGTATACCCCAAAACTATTAGATTTATTGAAACAACATCAAATTAAAGCAACCTTTTTCGTCGTCACTGATCATGCTTTGCAACACCCTGAATTAGTACGACGTATGCAAATGGAGGGACATACGATTGCCCTTCATTCATTAAATCATCGAAACGCTTGGTTTTATAGTTACATTTATACTAAAAAAGATTTCTCTAAAAGCCTTGAAATCATGGAAGAAATCGGTGTAAAATCTCATTATTACCGTCCCCCGTGGGGACATACGAATCTTTTCACCTATTACTTTGTAAAAAAACACGATTTAACCATGATATTATGGAATTTAATGGTTAACGATTGGGATTACAATAGTATGAGCTTAATTCTTCAAAATAAAATTTTGAATTCAATTAATGACTCCTCTATCTTATGTTTACATGATTCAGGACATGGCGCCTATGCCGATCCTTTAGCCCCAAAACGTATGCTTGAGGCATTAAAAACAACACTTCCACATTTAAAACAACAAGGTTATCACTTCGTTACACCAGAAAGGAGTTCTTTATGAATAGTAAAACAAAGCAATCTTTAAGTCTTTTATTTATGATACTCCTAATGGGTTTGACAAGTTATTTCATTTTCAAAGATCAATCCATCAGTTCGCTTCTCCAAGCACTCAAAACGGTGAATCCATTTTACATTCTATTAGGACTTGCTATGATGTTTATTTTTGTGGCATGCGAAGCAATGAATACTTTTTCCATTATGAAAGCTTTAAAACAAAAGGTTTCATATCTTAAATGTTTAGGGTTTGCTTTCGTAGGATTCTACTTTAGTTCGATTACCCCCTCTTCATCTGGAGGCCAACCCGCTCAAATGTTTTATATGAGTAAAGCAAAAATTAATCTTTCTTACTCTTCCTTAAATTTATTAATTATTACCGTCGTTTATCAAATTGTCATGATGTTATATGGTGGAATTCTCTTTTTAGTCAATCATGACTTTCTCATGACTAACTTAAATGGAATTAAATATTTCTTAATCTTTAGTGTCTCTATTAATTTAATTTTAACGACTGCAATTTTGATGGCAATGTTTTCTAAAAAATTCATTTATCAGTTAATTAATTTTTTAACGACCTTATTGGCCAAAATGAAACTTCTAAAAAATGTTGAAGCAACCCGTCAAAAACTAGAAACACTCGTTTTAGAATATACAAAAGGCGCAGCTTACATTAAAACGCAACCCCTTTTACTACTTCAAATTGTATTGACAACAACGATTCAACTAACTGCCACTTATCTTGTTCCATTTTTCGTCTACAAAGCCTTTCATTTAAATACATATACTATGCTTGAAATTATTTCCTTACAAGCACTCGTTTCATTAGCTGTTTCCTCTATTCCCTTACCAGGTGCAGTCGGAGCTTCAGAAAATGCCTTTATGAGTGTCTTTAAATTATTTTTTGCAAGCCATCTATTAGTTCCAGCTATGTTATTATGTCGTGGAATTAGCTTTTATTCATTCTTATTAATAAGTGGGATCATTTCAATGATTGTTCATATCGTTTTATCAAAAGATAAAACCAATCATCCACCCAGAACGGCTTTATCTTCATAAAAAAAGTGATGCAAATGAGATTTGCATCACTTTTTTTATTTTGTCGCTACACTTCGTTTTAAAACAATAAAGAATAAAGCTAATCCAACCCCTAAACCAATATGTCCAATCCCAGAGATACCAGAAATTGAAGCGTTTAATGCTTTTGATAATTCTGTTCCTTGAACTTGTAAAAATCCACGAACAGCCATCATCATTGCTGATAAAACTAATCCAATATTATAAATAATAAAGAACCACTTGAACATTTTTTGCTCACTTACTTTAAAGATTGCTTCTAAAGCTAACACCACTAAGAAAAATAACATTCCAAGTGTAAATAAGTGGGTATGTAATAATGATAAATTCGTTTGGCCTGTGAATCCTACCATTTTTGTGAACTCACGATAAATAACCCCACAAACTAACGCAACTACTGTGTAAGTAAAAGCGGTATTAACCAATTTTTTCATCATAAATATCTCTCCTCTCAAGACAAAAAATATTTTATCTTCTTCTTGAGAAAAAGTCAAAAATAACACACTTTTTTTAACAATATTTAGTTTTTAAGTTAATATCATTTCAATTTTTGCTCCACAGGTTGGACACTTGGGTTCAGTTAAAAAAACTTTGCTTTCATATAAATTTCTCTCAATCAACAACTCCTGACAATCGGGACAGTAAGTATTTTGATTGAGATTAGCAACATTACCAATATAAACATAATTCAAATAATTTCGAGCAATCGCTTTCGCCTTTATTAACACCTCTATTTCCGTTGCTTGATGATTTAATTTATATTTGGGAAAATATCGACTTAAATGAAACGGAATATTAGGATTAATACTGGCAATAAATTTTGCAATTTCCTCGACTTCCTCAAGTGAATCATTCTCATCACTCACTAGCAACGTTGTAATTTCAAGATGTACTTTATTCGCTACTAGCTTAATGGTTTCAAGAACTGGGTTTAATTTTGCTCCACAAATTTTACGGTAATACTGATTGGTATATCCTTTTAAATCAATATTCATGGCATCAATGTACGGTAATAACTTCATTAATGGCGATTGATTTATATAGCCATTCGTGACCATCACAATTTTTTGATGTGGCATTGTTTGTTTAATTTTTTTAGCGGCTTCATAGACATACTCATACCACATGAAAGGTTCATTATAGGTAAACGCGACGCCAACATGATTGGGTTGTTCAGAAAGAATCTGGCATAACTGTTCAACCGGTAAAGTCTTTGAATGAGGTTGATGTTGTGAAATCTCATAATTTTGACAAAAAGAACAGGTCATATTACATCCAAAACTTCCAATCGATAAAATACAAGTCCCTGGCATGAAATGATACAAGGATTTCTTTTCAATCGGATCAAAAGCTGCTGAGGTAACTTTACCAAAATTAGTTACAATTAATTGTCCATCATGAACCGTCCGAACTTTACACCTCCCCCACTTTCCTTCCGATAAAATGCAAAGATGTGAACATAATTCGCACTGAATTAAATCTTTTTTTCCTTTATAAAACAAAACAGGAGCATCCATCTTAATCACCTTCTTGATAGCGAATCACTTCAAATCGTTCAATTTCATAAGATTCAGTTTCACCAATCCCCGCTTTACGACAGGCAATTGATAGTTGTTCCTCGACTGTTTCAATCCCCTCTAAGTCAGGTAATAATACCCCTTTTTTCATTCCACAGCTAACAACGACCCCATATTTTTTAGGATTCAACATTTCTTTAGAACAAGAAATAGGCTCGGTTAAGACATCAACGGAAACCTTTAACTCGGTTAATTCCTCTTCCTCAACTGGCATAAAACGAGGATCTTGTGTTGCCGCTGCAATCGCATTTCTTACAATTTCTGTTGCTACACAATCAGTTGTTGGAAAAATGGTTCCAATACAACCACGTAATTGACCCTGTTTTTTTAAGGAAACAAACACACCTTGCCGTTTAACAAACATTTCACTCGGTAAATCTTCCTGTGTTAACAGCGTTTTAGTTTGTTGAAAATAATCCTCTAACGCTTTACGTGCAACATAAACATAGGGATTTTCTTTCTGTAAAATCGATACTGCCTTAATTTTAGGCTTTTTCTCAATATATTTTAATCCTTTTATCCCTACTCCTAAATAATTAAACTTTACCGTTCCATAACCGACACCAAAAGGACATTGATAAGCTAACACATTACCTTCATACTTTCCACCATCCATGGCACCACTCATAATTTTCATCGAGCGTAATCCACACTCTGCCACCTGGTAGACCACTTCTTTATCTAATTCAAAAAGCTCTAAAAGCTCACCTTTTTTTAGGTGGTTTAAAAACTGGCGATCAAACTCTTCGCCATACTTCATGTTTGCTTCTTTTAATTTATGTGATAAATCACCACTCGCAATCATGACAACCTGTCGGTCTAATTGTTTGACTGCTTCTTGTAAAACCATTCCAAATTCATAAAGTTGACGATCTTTTAATGGAGCATAAGTAATATGAACTAATTGATAGTCTCGATATTGCTCATTTATAAAGTAAAGAGGAACAACAACTCCGTGATCTAGTTGAAATCGACGATGATACATTTTTAAAAGATGTTGATCAACTGAGACAACTGGAATATTTCTGTTTTGACTTAAATTCAAAATTAATTCATTTAACTCCCGGTCGAATGTTAGACTCATCTTCACATCATGACATTGAAATTGCGATAAGTCACCTTCTATTTTTTCATCATCTAAAATACAAATGGCATCTGAAAACATCGGCCCGTGGGGAGTAATGATAATGATGGTTTGAGGTTTAAGCTTTGATATTTCCTCGGCAATTTGATTGCACGCTAATGTCGTTTTATAAAGCTTTAATTCTTCCCCTTTTCCAATAGCGGGAATAATAATCGGTGGATGTGGCATTAAATAAAAATTCATTTAAACACCTCTTTTTTAAAATTATATCTTTATTAGTTTATATTGATTTTCAAATTTAAACCAAACATTGGGTAGTAAATTGTTGGGAATCCTTAAAAGACAGCATAAATTTACTAGCACAGATAATAATATTTTTTTAAAAATCTAGTAAATGAGGTAGTTACTATGACATGGTTTATCGATGCATTACGCTCACATCCAGAACTAACGCTTTTTTTAACGCTAGCCATTGGATACGCAGTAGGAAAAATCCAAATCGGTACCTTTAAAATCGGTTCCGTTACTGGGGTATTAGTAACAGGGGTTATCATCGGGCAATTAAACATCACGATTGATGCCACTGTAAAATCAGTTTTCTTCCTTCTTTTCTTATTTGCTCTAGGTTATAATGCAGGACCTCAATTTTTTAAAGGGCTCAAAAAAGACGGAATTCCACAAGTTATTTTTTCAGTTATCGTCTGCGTAATTGGACTCATTTCAACAATTATCGTTGGAAAAATCCTTCATTACAACGCTGGACAAGCCGCAGGGCTCGCAGCGGGAGCTTTAACTCAATCTGCTGTTATCGGGGTTGCTCAAGATTCGATTAGTCAGCTATCAGTCTCAGCTGCTGATATTAAATCCATGAGTGATTTCGTTCCAGTCGGTTACGCCGTCACTTACATTTTTGGTACCATCGGATGCGCTTTTGTTCTTTCAACACTGGGTCCAAAAATTTATGGAGTTGATTTAGCTGAAGAAAGTCGAAAAATCGATAATGCGTCTAAAGATGCACTTGAAGGAAAACTTTTAAATTCGCGTGCAGGAGATGTCGATTATCGCGCTTATATCATTGATGATTGCTACATTGGACAAACTGTAAAAGCAGTTGAACACAAACTTGCCACAGAAGGTATTCGTCTATTTATGGTGAGAATGAAACGTGGGAATGATGTCTTCAGACCAAATGTGGATGAAATTATCCAAAAAAATGATCGCGTTGCATTTTCTTTTAAAGAACGAGATGTCTCTAAAATTAACCTTCTAGAGATTGGGCAAGAAATTTCAGACTATACGTTAATTAACTTTCCAACTGAAACAGTGGCTGTTTATGTTAAAGATAGTGAAATTACTGGAAAATCAATTAGTGAGGTTCGTCACAACACTTTAACACGTGGTGTTTTTATCTCTAAACTTCAAAGTACAGGAGATGAAATCCCTTATAATAACGAAACAGTTATTAAAAAGAAAGATGTGATTACACTAACAGGACCTGTTGATGATGTAGAAGCTTTAGCGTACAAAATCGGAAAACCAGCACGTGATTCAGATGAAACGGATATGATTTTCGTTGGTTTAGGGATTTTAATTGGTGGATTAATTGGGATACCGGCGCTCACGATTGGCCATGTTGGAATCAGCTTATCTACAAGTGGTGGGGCTTTGATTATGGGATTAATCTTTGGACTAATTCATTCTCGTCGTCCGACCATTGGTCGTATTCCAAAAGGAACTGCTTGGTTCTTAAGTAATGTTGGTCTTGCTGCTTTCGTTGCTGTTGTCGGTATTAATGCCGGTCCAGGGTTCGTTTCTGGTTTAAGATCATCAGGGATCAGTTTCTTCTTAGCAGGTGTGGTGGTGACACTTATTCCAACATTCGCGGGAATTTTTCTTGGAAAATATGTATTCAAATTTTCAGCTCCAATTGCTCTAGGAGCAACTGCAGGAGCTTTAACAACAACAGCGGCAATTGGGGCTATTACTGAGAAAGCTGAAAGTAATGCACCCGTACTTGGATACACCGTTCCTTACGCTGTTGGTAATATCTTATTAACTGTTTGGGGATCCTTGGTTATTATTTTCTTCTCCTAACCTTATTAATATCTTGAAACAAAATTTGAAAGGAAGTTTTGTATGACTACACGAGCTGAAGTTAAGCGTAAAAAAATCAATGATATCATTGAAAGAGTACAACACTTAAGCCCATTTGAATTAAAAGATGAGTTAATTCATATGGCTAAACAATCTGAACAAAAAGGTGTCCGTATTATGCTCAATGCAGGACGCGGAAATCCTAACTGGACAGCTGCCACTCCACGTCAAGCCTTCTTCACTCTTGGACAATTCGCCGTTGAAGAAACACAACGTACTTGGCATGAAAAAGATTTAGCTGGTATGCCTGAAAAACCAGGAATTTATGAGCGATTCACCTCTTATGTAAGAAATCATAAAGATGCTCCTGGTATTGAATTACTATCTAACATCATTGAATATGGTATTAAAGATAAAGGATTTGATCCAGATTCTTGGGTATTTGAATTAGTTGATGCTATTATCGGTGACAACTACCCAGTTCCTGATCGTATGTTAATCCATATCGAACAAGTTGTGAAAGATTATGTGATTAAAGAAATGGGTGGGAATCCCGAAACATCTACTCACCAATTATACGCTGTTGAAGGTGGTACAGCCGCAATGTGCTATATCTTCGACTCACTAATTGCCAACCGCATTTTATCTCCAGGAGATAAAATCGCCTTATTCGTTCCAATCTTTACCCCTTATGTAGAAATTGCTAACTTACCTCGTTATCATTTCGATATCGTAAAAATTTATGCTTCAGAAATTAGTGAAGAAGGCCGTCATACTTGGCAATATCCGCAAGAAGAGTTAGATAAATTAGCAGATACTAGCATCAAATTAGCTTGTGTTGTTAACCCAAGTAATCCACCGTCAGTTGCAATCAACGAAGAGTCTATGTATTACTTAAAATCAGTCGTACAACGTCAAAATCCAGATTTAATGATTGTTACCGATGACGTATATGGTACATTCTCTAACGATTTCAAATCATTAATGTGTACCCTTCCTTACAACACATTAGGAGTTTATTCGTACTCTAAATACTTCGGTGTCACTGGTTGGCGTTTAGGGGTTATCGCATTAGAAAAAGACAATGTCTTCAATCACTTAATCAACAAATTACCAGAAGATGAAAAAGATATTTTACGTGAACGTTATGGCGCCTTAACAACTGATCCAGATAATATTCCATTTATCGATCGTATCGTAGCAGATAGCCGTCAGGTTGCACTTAACCACACTGCTGGATTATCCACTCCTTGTCAGGTCCAAATGGCAATCTTCTCTATCTTTGCCTTATTAGATAAAGAAAATGTTTACAAAGAACAAACGAAAGAAATTTGCCGTCGTCGTAAACATTTACTATATGATAACTTTGATAACTTATCTTATAAAGAAGATCCATATAGTACGTCATACTACAATGAAATTGACCTTCTTGTTTGGGCAAAATTAAAATACGGTGAGGAGTTCGTTAAATACTTAAAAGAAAAACGTAACCCATTAGAATTCTTATTCGAATTAGCCGATCGATACAGTATCGTCTTATTAAACGGTAGTGGATTCGAAGGGCCATCTTGGTCAATCCGTGTTTCCTTAGCTAACTTAAAAGATGAAGAATACGCTGAAATTGGTAAAGCAGTTAACGAATTATTCTCTAAATACGCGGAAGATTGGAAAGAATTCCAATGGTAATATAGAAAAATCCCCGGTGAAAGGTATCACCGGGGATTTTTCTTTTATAAAGGTTGCCCACAACCAATACAAGATGTAGCTTGTGCTCCATTTTCCATTCCACATTTAGCACAAACAACAGCAACGACACTTCCTCTTTCTTCATTTAAGCGACTTCCACACGTTTGACAAAACGTTGAATCAATCGGCATTTCTGTCCCACAAGATTCACAACGTTTAATCCCTCTTAATTCATTAACCATTACCTCATAATGCTCAACATTCTTTAAACTTCCTTCAATTGCTAGACATAAATCTTTAAATTCCAAACTAGGTTGATTTCCATAAAGTTGATAATATAAGCGACCTAAATTCATATATATTTTATTTAATCGTTTTTCTTCGTCACTAATCTGTGTGTTTAATTTTGCGATTTCCGCAAATTCTTTTGTCTTTTTCATCGCATCTTGACTTGTTTGAGTAACCTTCTTACCAAACTGTTCGAAAAAAGTGCCCATCCTCTCACCTCATCTTCAAATTTATAATTATTAAATCACTTTATTATATTCAAGTGCTTTAGTGATATAACTATAAATTCAACTTTTGATGTTATCTCACTTTATTCAACTCAAACTCCTCTTTAATTTGTGCTAACAACTCACCATCACTTAATAATCGTAATCCTATTCGAGCTAAAATTTCTGCGCTTTGAAGCAACCCTTCATCCCCCTGTTTAGAAATCGCTGCCTGCTTAAATTCCTCAGTATGAGTCACTACCTCAGAGTCACAGATTTTTACAGATGGATGAATCGTTGGAATGACATGACTGACATTCCCAGCATCGGTTGAACCTTTTGATTCATTAGGATTGATGTCCTCTACAATCAATCCCACTTCAGTTGCAATCTTTTTAAATAATTCATTAAATAAGGGATACACAATTAAATCTTCCACAATATTTTGATACGTATTATATTTCACCTCACACCCTGTACTCAATGCCGCACCTTTCGCTATTTGAATGACCTTATTCGTGATTTCTTCACAGGTTGCAATCGTATTGGCACGAACATAAAATCTCGCTTTCGTATACTCTGGAATAATATTAGGTGCATCTCCTCCGTGTGTAATAATTCCATGAATTCTAACATCAGATGTTACATGTTGTCTTAAAGCATTCACCCCACTAAAAAATAAAATCATGGCATCTAATGCATTAATTCCTTTCTCCGGACATCCTGCTGCATGAGCGGGACGTCCAAAGAATTCAAACTCAATGGGATGATTGGCTAAAGAGCTAGTTGTTATTGCTGTTTTATTACCTGGATGAATCATCATACAAGCATCTACATCATCAAACAATCCCGCTCTAACAAACGAAGCTTTCGCACTCCCATTATTTCCACCTTCTTCAGCCGGTGTCCCAAAAACAATGACTTCTCCTCCAGTTAATTCTAATAAAGGTGCTAAACTGCAAGCAGCTAATACACTACTTACCCCAATAATATTATGACCACATCCATGCCCAAGTCCCGCTAAAGCATCATACTCAGCTAAAAAACCAATCACCGGACCAGGTTTTTTAGCAATATATCGTGACACAAATCCTGTTTCATGCCCCGCAATATTTGTCTTTACATCAAATCCTCTTTCTTTTAAAACATTCGTTAACAACTCACACGCAAAATATTCCTCGTTTGCAATTTCAGGATGTTCATGGATTTGATGACTCAGGTTGATAAAATAAGCTTCTTGTTCCTTTATAAATTGACGAATTTGATTTTCCATACGTTCTCTCTCCTATTCACTAAAATGCTGGAATCGATGCCCCTTTGTATTCTTCTTCTATAGCTTTTTTAGTTTCTTCCGTTTGATAGACTTCCACTAAACGTTTTAATGCTTCTTTATCCTGATCCTCTGTCCGAACCGCAATGATATTGTAGTAATTTACAACCGTTTCACTTTCTGTATTCTCAACATAAATCGAATCATCAAGTGGTGATAAGCCAGCTTGAACAGCGACCCCATTATTAATGACTGCGACTGCCACATCCTCAAATGAACGCGGTAATTGTTGAGCAACTAATTCAACGATTTCTAACTTTTTAGGATTGGCAATGATATCTTTCACCGTTGGCGTAATCCCCACTCCTTCTTTTAATGTAATTAAACCTGCATCTTGAAGTAATAATAGAGCTCGACCACCATTTGAAGCATCATTTGGAATTGACACTTTATCTCCCTCTTGTAATTGTGCTACATCCGTTAATTGCGATGAGTAAATTCCCATTGGGGCTAAAACGGTATATCCAATTGATGTTAGATCTAAGTTATGATTGCTTTTAAATTCTTCAAAAAATGCGATTGTTTGAAAAGCATTCGCATCAATTTCTCCATCGGCTAGTGCGGTATTTGGTAAGTTATAATCACTAAAAGTCACAAACTCAAGGATAATCCCTTCTTCTGCAAGACGACTTTGAACACTTTTCCAAATGGAATTAACTTCGCCATTAATTCCTAACTTAATAACCGAATCACTTCCCACTTCATTACCACATGCAACTAATAAAAATCCTAAACAAACTGACATTACTAACCCTAATAATTTTCTTTTCATGATCAATTCCTCCTAATATGATTTATTTTAATGACTGAGTTTCCGTTGGAGCCATTCCCCGGCACTTTGAACTAGTGACACTAACACAAGTAAAACGACAACAGTCACAAACATGATGTCTCCTTTAAAATATTGATAACCATAACGGATGGCAAAATCTCCAAGACCACCTCCACCAACACTTCCAGCAATAGCTGAAAATCCAATCAAACTTACGATCGTAATCGTGAGTGCATATATGATATTTGGTAATCCTTCTTTTAACAAGACACGATAGATAATTTCAAATGGACTCGATCCCATCGCTTTTGCTGCTTCAATTACCCCATCATCAACATTTAACAGTGCCGACTCAACTTGTCTCGCTACAAACGGTGTCGTCCCCACAATTAACGGAACTAAAGCCCCTTTTAACCCAATCGTTGTGCCAACAATCCACTTCGTAAATGGCATAATAAACGCAAGCAAGATAATGAAAGGAATGGATCTCAAAACATTCATTAATTTTCCGATGATATAATAGACCCATTTATTTTCAACCAAATGATTTTGCCTTGTCACCACTAAAACAACCCCAATTGGCAATCCAATCATCGTTGCAAAAATCCCCGATATACTAACCATTAATAACGTTTCGTTAAGTGCTTTTAATAAATCAGGAAAATACTCGACCACATTTGGACAAATTTGATTAAAGAACTCGACCATCACTTAACACCTCCACTTTAATCTGATTATCATTTAAATACTGTAGTGCCTGACTCATCAATTTCTCATCGCCATGTAAACTGACAATTAGATGCCCAATGGGCGTTTTTTGTATCATCTCCACACTTCCAAATAAAATACTCGCCTCAATATCAAACAACTTTGAAATATTAGAAATAAAGGCTTTACCTGTCTGTTGTCCAACAAATGAAATCTTCACAAGTTTTTCAAGTTTTGTTAATTCTTCAAACGAACCTCTCGACTCTAATAACTCAAAAATCCGTTCATCCTGAAATACATTGGCCACAAAATCCTTTGTAATAGTTGCTTTAGGATTTGAAAAAACATCAACTATAGGTCCTACTTCAACAATTTCACCTTCTTCCATCACCGCCACTTGATGACAAATATCTTTAACAACCTCCATTTGATGCGTAATCAATACCATCGTAATTCCTAACCGTTCATTAATTTCTTTTAACAACCTAAGAATCGATTTAGTCGTTTGAGGATCAAGAGCTGATGTCGCCTCATCACAAAGCAACACTTCTGGATCATTTGCCAATGCCCGAGCAATTGCCACACGTTGTTTTTGACCCCCACTCAACTGATTAGGGTAGACATTAGCCTTTTCCTCTAATCCAACAAGCTTTAATAAACGATCAACCTTCTCCTTTATTTCATCACGATTCAATCCTTGACCTTTTAGCGGATAAGCAATATTTTCATAAACATTACGTGATTTCATGAGATTAAAATGTTGAAAAATCATTCCGATTTTTCGTCTAGCCTCTCTTAATTGCTTCGCATTCAATTGCCCCAGAACCAAATTATTAATCAACACTTCTCCCTCTGTTGGAATTTCTAAATAATTCAAGCATCGGATTAACGTACTTTTTCCTGCTCCACTATACCCAATGATTCCAAAGATTTCACCTCTATTCACCCTTAAATTTATATTTTGTAAAGCTTTAACCACTTGCCCTTGACTTTCAAAGTTCTTACTTACCTGTCTTAACTCAATCATCTTCTATCTCCCTCCTTGTCAGTTGAAATAAAAAAACGGACCCCTTATCAAAAGCTGGGGTCCGTCTCATTAGAGTCCTCTAATAAACAATCCCCTCATCTCCCAGAATCAATCTGTCGGATTTAGCACCGTGTACAACTGTACCGGTTGCTGAAGCTTCATAGGGCCTGTCCCTCCACTTCTCTTGATAAGGTTTTATATTTAATTAATAAAAAAACTAAGTCATCCTTCAAAAATTTGAAGAACGCTTAGTCTAACTTACAACTCGCGCTCCTCATCTGCCAGAATTAATCTGTCGGATTTAGCACCGTGTACGACTGTACCGGTTGCTGAAGCTTCATAGGGCCTGTCCCTCCACTTCTCTTGATAAGGAATCCATTTTTATTTCTTTTTTAACTTACGGATACTATACCATCCATTTTATGGAATGTAAAGTCTTTTTAATAATGAAATTTCTTTTTTATTTCATGAATCAGTTTACGATCAGCAAACATAAACATCCCAACACATGTTATTAAGGCGTAATATCCTGCAACCACTGCAACCGCTGGAAAACTAATTAACTCAAAATAAACGAGCATTAATAAAAACAATCCAATACCCCCAAGCAGTAACTGATAACTTGCAAAATCTGTAAAACGCTTTGGTCTTAAAATAATTAACAATGTAAAGACAGATGTTCCTGCCATCAGTGCTAATGGAAACACAAAATTCAATGACCACCCTTGATAGCCAAGTAAATAATCTAAAATAACGGCAAATACAGTTCCACCAAAGACATGCGTCAAAATATTTGGTCCAATATTTTTTTTCACTCTTAAGCCAATAATAACACTCACTGACAAATATAAAGTAGAACACACAATAATAAAGACCCAATTCCAATTAAAATCATGAAAAATTCCGATGATAAAAGAATACGAAATAATCACCATGGCCATAAATACAATCAGTTTACGAATCGGCACGCGACGTTTCTTTGCAAATCGGGATGGATAATCTCGAACCACTTCAATTTCAACTAAGTCCAATATTTCCCCACATAAAGGACATCTTTTCAATTCATTTTCTACATTCATTTGACATTTAGAACAATATCTCATTATTTATTTCCTCGTTACATGAAATTGTAATTTCAACTTTCTGATCTTTTAAAAATCTAAAGAAGAATCGTTGAATATCAGTTTCTTCTAATGATGATGTAAAACTAACGACTAACGTCTCCTTAAATGAACAAACCCCACAACGAATTCGTTGATGTGGTGTCACCGGAAGCATGACGCGTACTTGATCGACATACTGTGAAATTTCATCTAAAAAGACAATACGCCCAAGATTCGATAACGTGGTTGTCACCCCTTGATCGGCCTTTAAATAAATTTGTCTCATCACCGTATTTTTGATAAACAGTGGAGCAAAACGGATGGCTAAATTTTCTTGAGCACTCACATTATCTTTAATTTTATGCGTCACAACTTGTTGATCTTGCCCCTCAATTAATTGAATGGATACCTGCTTTAAAATATCTTCAAAACTCATCTCCTCTAAAACATTAACCGATACCGTCACATTAGAAAAGAAATTACGCACAGTATTTGACTCAAAACGGGCTCTTAAATCAAATGGAATTGTCACCGTAATTGGTCGCTTATTCTTTGTGAATTTCTCATTTTCCATATAAATCGAATAAATTAATAAAGAAGATAAAAAACAAGACATACTAACGCCATATTGTTTTGATAATTTAACAATCTGTTTTGCTGGCATCATTCCATGAATCACTTTTAATTCTTGAGGACGTTTTTTAATTCCTAGTATTTTATATGCTTTAGAAGTCGTTGGAATAACTTTTCCATCTCGATCCGACACAACTTTTAAAAAACTGTCCTCATCCATTGCACGTTGAGATTGTTGGTCACTCATTAACTGTAAATGTTGATTGACTGAATTAGGATAAACTCTTTTTAAATATTGATACAATAGAACCTGTAAAAACTGTAATGCGCCTGCTCCATCAGCCAAAGCATGAAAAACTTCTAGATGCATCATGTTTTCATAATAGGTGACATTAAATAAATAACCATTATTAGTGTACTTCGTCATTTTTGAACATGGATACGTAAACTCTTTACGAACTCTTGGTTTTTGAATATTCATATCAAAGTAGTACCAAAAAATTCCCATCCTTAGACGTACACTAAATGATGGCATTTCAAGAAGTGCCCCCACGACAGCTTCTGATAAGTAATCCGCTTGAATTGGTTCTGTCATTTTGACCGAAATTCGGAATACATTTGTTGCCTTTGTACTCGATACGAGTGAATATAACTTCGCCACATTATCAAGCTTACTCCAATAAAATGCTTGGTAATTATCATTCATCTACCATCGTCCTTACTTTTTAAATCTACATCGCAAAAATCAATGCTTTATAGCTAATCATACAATAACTAAGATTATAAATCTACCAATTCAATTAAAACAATTTTACTTTTTTTACTTCTTTTTATTCATCTCTTGAGATGAAACTTCTCCATTTGTAGAACAAAAATAATAATCTAAATGTTTACTTATATAAATTGTAAAAAATTATGAATTTTTTAAATAAAAATGATTGATTTATCCTTAAAAATCGTTTAATATATGATTAATGAGCAATAAAACGTTAATAAATTAGCTATTCCCCCTCTCTTTTGTTTCGATGATTCTCATCTAAACATTTTATTTTTGCTCAAAAAGTTTATAAATACTAAACATAATGTTGAATAAAATTACGAAAATCAAAATTTGAAAGGATGATTACTTTTGAAAAAAATTTCATTATTAACTTTAATTATGGCATTAGGGGTGATGACAGGATGCCAAAATCAAAATGAAATACCTGCCATTGAACCACTTGAAGAGGAGGCAGTTAAAACCGTTTCTGAGACAGTTAAATTAAAACCAGATTTTATTGAGGGAGAAGATTACGATGAATTGGGGGGAGCAGATTCTTATAACTTTTTAGGTGATAACGCTACTTCACGATTTTATGTTAATCCCGATTTTTATCGATTAAAATCAGACGAAACCTTAACCCTCATTGAAGGTTTTAAAACGATGCAACAAACAACGGAATGGTCATGTGGAAACGCCGTTTCTTTAATGACACTTTGGAATATGGGAAAAACTGATTTAACAGAATGGGATATCGCACTTGCCATGGGTTCAAGTGTTGACGATGATACGGAAGGCGCTCTTCCTGGAAGTGCTAATAACTTTCATGAATATGGCACAACCGTTGAAGACATGTACAACTTCTTTTCTAATTTAGAAGGATTTAAAGTATTAGAAACAAGTTATCGCGCTGATTATACCGAGGCTGACTTGGTAAGCGAAGAGGATGGAGCAACCCCTTCTAATATCGGAAATCTAAAACCGACCTTCTCTTCATCATCTTTATACGCTTCAGAAAATAGTGACGATACTGAAGCTTGGGTTGACGATGCTAAAGATTCTTACTTCGTCACATGGCTAACAGGACACTTAAAAGCAGGAAGACCCGTTATGGTTGAATGGGGAGACTGGGATGGTCATTGGGTCTCTATTATTGGATATGATAACAATGGAACACCAAGTATTGGAGATGATACCTTAATTTTTGCTGATCCTTATGATACATCAGACCATTGGCAAGATGGATATGCTATTTTTCCACTTGAACGCTTCTTCTATATGTGGCAAGATCGTAAAGTCGCACCTAAACCTTATCAATTACAACCCTTCATCGTTGTTGACAAAGTGACAGAATAAAAAAGAGTCTCAGGTAACTGAGACTCTTTTTTATTTCAAATAATCGTTTAACCCTTTCATTCATACTTTTTGGCTCATTCTTCTTTATGAATATAAAAACGATATAAATTGACTTCGCTCTTTCACCCTTCTAGATGAAGAGGTTTCTTTCATATGGCGCGTCAATAATAAGCTCTGCTTCGCACGAGTCATCGCAACATAAAATAATCGGCATTCTTCCTCTTGATTAATCCCATCAAAATCGAGCGGGAACATCCCCTGACTCATAAATGGAATAATCACATGATCAAACTCAAGCCCCTTTGACTGATGCACCGTAATAATTGCAAGCTTATTTTCCTCTTTCATGACACGATCAAGTTCACTGCTTGATAACGCCATCAAATTAAGCATTTGAATCCAAATTTCTAAATTTGGTTGATGTGGATTCGTATGATGCAGGCGATGATAGGTCGCCTCAATGTAATTAAGTAACTCTATGATACTTTGCTTATGTGCTTCATCCTCACACTCAAAAGCATCTATTAAACCTTTCATCGCAACATGTGGCGGCTGTGTTTCAAAACAGTCTTGAATTTCTTTTAACCTTTGAATCGCTCCCCATAAATGAGGTTCATAAAATTTCATGACTTTTTTACGGTTTTCATGATGCGTCATTAACAAATCCATACTTTTAACGAGCACATCTTTTGTTGCTAAAATATCATCCATCGCATTATGCGTCGGCTCATGACTCACACCAACATAGGCGCTGACGGTATCTAACTTATGATTTTTCAAATCTGGATACAGGCGCCTAACAATATCTAAGGTATCATAATAGCCCATTGAATTTTCAAACATCAGACCTAAACGATTCATCTGACTACTCACAATTTTTAAATCATATTGAACATTATGACCAATCAATAAAGCGCCTTCTACAAACGCTTGAAACTGTAAAAAGACTTCTCTCGCCTCTTCGCCATGTTCGTTTAAATAGTCATCACTAAATCCGTGCACCAAAGCTGAGTCTCCAACCGAGTGGCTCGGTTTAATAAATCGTTCAAATGAACGAGTATACTCACCATTCACCAATTCAATAGCTGCAATTTGAATAACTTCATCTTGAGTCACATCAAGACCCGTTGATTCCACATCAAAAATGACAATTCGTCCCTTTTCAAACTGCTTCTTTAATAATCCATACGGTTCTTCATACTCATAAGCAGCTTCTTGAAACAAATCAATCATTCTCATCCCATAACTAACATATCGTTGACGATACGTTTGATTAAATAACTCAGGAGATACCTCAGGACAAATAAGTGGCAACAATCGTTCAAGTGATAAATGATCAAATGGATTAAGTTGAAATTTGACAAAGGCAAGTAAGTCTTTTACGACTTTGCGTCTAAATAAACTTAAATCTTCAATCAAATAACAGGGAATCCCCACATTTCTTAAAAAATTTGAAACTTGAATATTTTGCTTATTTGTTCGCGTTAGAATCACAGTATTAGCGAGGTCATCTAATCGATAATGCTTTAGGTGATCGATAATAAAATCCATTTCCTCTTGTTGGGTCTGTGCTTCATAAAAGACAGGCCGACCTCCCACTTCCTCATTCGCTGCCTCAATCACGCGTGGGGATAGCCTCGGATTAATTAAGCGTGCTTTTTTCGCATTTTCTAAATAATTGGCACTCATTTGAACTAATCGTTTCAAAGACCGATAATTTAGGGATAACTCCAATCGTTTTGGATTAAATGTCGTCATAATTTGTGACAAAATCAGTTCTGGATTTGAATCACGCCACTCATAAATGGTTTGATTGAAATCCCCAAAAACACTAAATTGCTTTCCTTTTGCTAATTTTTCAATCAGTTGATATTCAAATTGGGAGGTATCTTGTACTTCATCTACCATCACCACCTTAAATCGCTCACGCCAACGTTCTAAAATCTCCTCATCTTCTAGTAATTCGCTAGCATAAACAATCAAATCATTAAAGTCAACAAGGTGATTTTCAAGAAGATACGTTTGATATGTTTCATATAACCAACAACCATACTGAGCTAAAAATCCAAGGGTATATGCTCCAGCATCACTTCTTCTATTCGAATATTGAAGTTTTTGTGCTTTTTCAGATTGATGAAAAGAGGCGACCACTCTTTTATAATCGTCACGATACGCTTTTGGAATCATTAAGCGATATAGTTTCAATTCTTGCAAATATTGATAGGCCAAATCGGCAATGACATAATCATCTTTCATTAACTGACGCACTAAAAACTTTCCATCCTCTTCATCCATCACCGAAAAATCACGCGAAATCTTACCGAAGTTTTTCGCTTCTTCTTTAATGAGTTGAAAACAAAAACTATGAAACGTTTTAACGAAAACCTCTTTGGCCAACCCATTCGTTACTTTTAGCAATCGTTCTGCTAATTCATGACAAGCTTTATTCGTAAAGGTTAAGCACAATATCTCTTTCGCCTCAATCCCCTGATTAATAAATCCCGCTACTCGTAATGAAATAACTTTCGTCTTCCCTGTTCCTGCCGGAGCCATGACTAATAAATTATCATTTAGGTTAGAAACGACCTCAGATTGTGCGTCATTTAAACCCGTTAACTCTTCTTCTAAATTCATGAAACATCACTCTCACTTCATTATCTATCCCGATACAAAACGATTGTTCCTTAGCAGTTATGTTGGGTTGCTCAAACAAAATACTAAGACGCAACATTTTAAAATCATAATCAGTTCTTAAACCCTTAAACCCTTTTGTATCGAGGATCCTATAGTCTAATAAAAAGAGGCTTAAAAAAATGCTCTAGACTTCTATCTCCTCTTACCTTAACACTATCCTTTCATTTTATGCAAGTCTCTCTCTCCCTATATCTAATATACCATTATTTCCCTCATAGAATTCAAACGAATATTCGTTTTTTTCTTGTATAATATAAAATAGATGACATTAATCTTTTAAATTCGACATCAGGTTTATACAGGAGGACTTTTAACTATGACTGCCGGAACGCATCAACGAGGTGGCCTACTTTGCGGACTTGTGACCCACCATCTTTTTATTGCCCCTTATTACGAGGAGGCTAATCTTTATTCTAAAATTTTCATTATCACCCTTTATTGTCTTGCGACCACCGTCGGGTCATTATTACCCGATATCGACATGACAGGATCTCAAATGGGAAAACTTTTTCCCTTTATCTCAAAATTCATTGCTAAAAACTTTAAACATCGAACACTGACTCATAGCTTTCTTTCTATCGCCTTCTTTTTTGTTTTAATTGCCTGCGCTCCATTACTAGACGTCGGAAATGAGTTTTATATTATTATTACCTGCGGCTTAATGCTTGGTCATATTTCACATATTGTACTTGATTTATTCACGCATCAAGGGGTTTGCTTATTTTATCCGTGTAAGAAAAAAATTAAACTCGCCAACTTTAAAACAGGTGCCAAAGGTGAACGTTTCATCAGTCAAATGCTCTTAATCAGTATGGTACTTTACGTCCTTTATGAAACTTATACAACCATGGTTTACGCCATTCATCAATAAAACCCGTGAAAATCACGGGTTTTATTTTGTACTTGGATATTTAATCGCATTCTTTTCTAATTTCTTTAAAATAATGTCTTTGACATCTACTTCTAATACATCAGCCATTTGCATGCAATAAATCATCACATCTGCTAATTCTTCAGAAACATGTTCTGCATCAAAGTCATTATTCCACTGAAAGCATTCTAACAATTCAGCTGCTTCAATTGAAATAGATTTTGCTAAATTTTCTGGAGTATGATAAGGTTTCCAGCCACGATCATCTCTAAATTTGATAATTTCTTTCATTGTCTCTTTCATGATAGAAGTCCTCACTTTTATAGTTTCAGTTTATTTTAACATATTTAAAATATCGTGATACTACCACTTTATTATTTTGTTTAATCTTCATACTCTATAGTAACTTAAATAAAGGAGTGATGACGATGAATAAAAATTCAAGCATCTATAAACTCTATAAAAAACTCAAGTATGAATGGGGACACCTCGACTTTGCCACTAAATGTATTTTTTTCATTGGAATCCTCCTTCTTTTCCAACTGATTTATGCTATTTTTGTTCCAGCTAATGCGCTAGATTCCACCACTCAGATTGTCTTTAGAACAAGTACCTCAAGTATCTTTGGTTTTATTCTTGGGATGGCTCATAGCTATTCAACTAAAAAAGCATCGCCACCTTCTGAAGAATCTGAAGATCATGAGAAACAAGAGTTTGTATTCAATAAAGATATTAATTTGAATAAAGCAACTCACGTTAGAATTTTGTTTTCAACAACGGTGTGCATCATTTGTATCATTGTTTTAATGATTGCTAATCGAACGAATAATCTAAGTTATCAAGAAGGGATTATTCAACTTCGCGACTTGATTTCAACAACCATTGGATTTTTAATCTCAAAAGCTTCTCATCATCATTAAAAAATCCTCCTATTAAGAGGATTTTTTTTTAATAATACGGCTAAAGAAACTATAAAAAGAGTTCCCCATCCACTTTAAATAAAAGGGCACATCATTCTCTTCATAGTAAACTTGTACATCATAACCATGTTCTATCCAATACTTTCGATCTCTTGGAAGGATATTCATGGCTAATGTTTTCTGCACCTGAAATGCGATAACCTGATCCTTTGTTGGAATCCACTCCGTTTCCTCCCCTTCTTCCACCGCTTTAATAAAAAATTTCAACTCTTTTCTACTGACCGCTTCATCCCAAGTTTTTACGTTCCGCTTCACTCGACCACAAAGATGCATCCCCCAAAAAGTTGCGACTTTTTCCATATAGTCTAGAACTTCATCGGCATATCCCCCTGCTGTTGTGGTCATTAATAAAACTGGTTTTTTTACTAATTCTGGACGATGATACCACTTGCAGGTACGGTCAATAAATCGTTTAAGTTGTCCACTCACGCCTGCCATGTAAACAGGTGACGTTAAAATAATTCCATCCGCCTGCCCCAGTTTTTCTAAAATCCCGATCACATCATCTTTAATCGGACACCGGTCACTTAAGATACAAGCCTCACACCCTTTGCAATCTTGAATCAAGTAATTTGACAGATGAATGATTTGCAAAGAAATTCCCGCTTCCTTTAATAAGGGAGCCGCCGATTGAATGAGTTGATATGTATTTTTTTGACGCCCACTACTTGAAATTGCGATAACTTTTTTCAAAATATCACCTCGTAACTTTATTTACCAATTGTTTGCATGATACAATACAAAAATAAACAGGAGGTATCTTATGAGAAAAAACAAACTATTAATTACTGTTCGTTACTTAAGTTTACTCACGGTTATTTTTTCTTTCATTAGTTTGAATGAAACATTATCGATTTTTATTATCTTAATGCTGTTATGCTTACTTATCAATAGTCAGTTTCGTTTTTTCTCGCTTCGTCAAGCACCTTATATTATATGTTCGTTAGTTGTTGATTTAATCTTATTTATTTGTTTAAGTTCGTATCAACCGCAAATGGTAGCCTATTATTTTATTTTACCGATACTTGATAGTATTTTACTGTTACCAAGACGTTATCATCTTTCCTTGTCTTGTTTAATCGGAATGATCTTGCTATTTTTAATTTCTCACTCTTTCACATTAAATCAGATAACTTCTTTATTTGTGTTTCTCATCGTTGCTTTTTTAGGGCTTTATATTAAAGAAGAACATGAAAAGAAATTAGATGCTCAACTTTTATATGATGAACTTCGAATTTCTGAAGAAAAATTAAAACAGGCTAAAGAAGAATTAGAACTTTACGGGGCTTCAATAACAGAACTTGCCGTTTTAAAAGAGCGAAATCGAATTTCACGTGATATTCATGACAGTGTCGGACATGCTCTCTCAACAGCCATCATTCAATTGAATGCGATGGAAGTTATCGCCTCAAAAGAGAATTCAAGTGTTGCTCCTCTGGCTTTAAATTTACGTGAATTTTTAAAAAATTGTTTACAAGAAGTTCGTGAGGCCATTTCGACTTTAAAACCGAGTGAGTATCAAACGTATCAAGAGTTATATCGGATTGAAGAATTAATTGAGAATTTTAAAAAGTTATCTGGGATGAATGTCAGACTGACGATTTCTAAACAAAAATGGGAACTAAGCCCGAAAATGGGATTGACACTATATCGTGCCATTCAAGAAACATTGTCGAATGCACTCCGTCATGGTCAAGCAACGGATGCGTCCATTTCAATTCATTTTTCACCTGATCATGTGGTGTTAACGGCTGAAAATAATGGAATTGGCTGTCCTAATTTTCAAAAAGGGGTCGGTTTAACGAGTATGAGCGAGCGTGTCAGTGAGGTCAATGGGAAGGTTCACTTTATCCCTTCTACAGTTGGCTTTAAAATAAGAATTACGATTCCAAAGGGAAAGGGTGAAAGTTATGATTAGGATTTTAATTGTTGATGATGAAGCGCTAATTCGTGATGGACTTCGTTTAATGTTGTCGTTATTTGAAGATATTGAGGTCGTAGCAACAGCGTCAAATGGTGAGGAAGCCCTGAAGGCCTGTCAATCACACCCGGATATAGATCTTGTTTTGATAGATATTCGCATGCCTTTATGCGATGGAGTTCTTGGAACACGTTTGATTAAAGAAGCTTTTCCAAAGATAAAAGTGTTGATTTTAACCACGTTTAAAGATCAATCTTATATCCAAGAGGCGATGCAACTCGGTGCAAGTGGCTACTTATTAAAGGATAGTTCGCATGAGGTGATTTATGAGGGAATTAAATCTGCCATCATGGGGAATGTTATTTTTCATCCGGAAGTTGCAACTCAACTGTTAAATACGCAAACGACTTCAATTAAAAGTGATGCACAATTTTATGAGCAGTATCGTTTAAGCGAAAAGGAGCTGATGATTATTCGTGAGATTGCAACAGGATTAACAAATAAAGAAATCGCCGCCAAACTCTTTTTATCCGAAGGAACGATCAAAAATCATATCACGAATATTTTATTTAAACTTGAGCTTCGAGATCGCACTCAAATCGCCATTTTTGCATTTAAGAATGGATTAGCATAAAAAAACATCAGTTTCTACTTAGACTGATGTTTTTTTATTTCCCTATAAGGTCATTTTTTCTAAGTAAGTGACTTAAGTCACCCCCTACTATGACGATGGGTTATGGAATTGATATCCAGTTATGACTATAATGAAGGTATCAGATGATAAAATCAGGGAGGAAATAACATGAGTATTGTTAAGGTGAGTAATGTAACGAAACGTTTTAATGACAAACTTGTTTTAGATAATATCAGTTTTGAAATTGAAGAGGGTGAAATTTTTGGACTTATCGGACCGAATGGAGCCGGAAAATCGACGTTGATTAATATTATGACGACACTCGTTGAGGCGACAAATGGAAGTGTTGAAATTGGGGGCTATGATATTGTGAAGCAACCGATTGAGGCGAAGTCTTTAATCGGTCTTGTTCCTCAGGAGTTAGCGTTGATGGAGGAAATGACGGCCTATGATAATTTGTTATTTTTCGGTTCTCTTTATGGTCTAAGTTACAAGGTGCTAAAGGAACGTATTAATGAGGCTTTAATGGCAACCGGTTTAATGGATCGTAAAAAGGAGAAAGTTAAAAAGTTTTCAGGAGGGATGAAACGTCGATTAAATATTGCCGCTGCTTTGATGCATCATCCTAGAATTTTAATTATGGATGAGCCCACTGTTGGGGTTGACCCACAATCTCGTAATCATATTTTTGAGTTTACGAAAAAGATTTGTAAGGAACGAAACACAACAGTGATTTATACCTCTCATTACATGGAAGAGATTGAGGAGCTTTGTTCAAAAGTTTTCATCATGGATTTAGGTAAAGAAATTGCGTCTGGAAGTCAGGAACAAATTAAATCCTTATCTGGAGAACAAACAAAGGTCATTCTAACGGTCGGTCATCTAAGTGGGGAAATCGTTCTAAAGTTACGAGGACTTGAGGGTGTTTCATTAGTAACGGAAGAAGGTAATCAAGTGACGTTAACGATTAATAAAGACTTCAAATTAACGTCCGCTATTGCATTACTTGAGTCATATTCTTCGCAGTTACAAGGGATTCGTTACGAAGAACCTCGTCTTGAAGATGTGTTCTTATGGTTAACTGGGAAATCGTTACGCGACTAAGGAGGAAGAGTGATGCGATTATTAATGTGGCTTTATGTGAATTTGAAAGTCGTTTTTAAGCAGTTTCCAATGACGATTTTGTATATGCTTGGACTGCCCTTATTCATTGGACTTTTAATGGGGAATATGATGACCATCCTGTTTGCAAATCCAAATTCGATGGAACCTTTACCTCTACAAATCATAGATGAGGATCAATCTACCTTATCGAATCAGTTGATTTCATTTTTAAACGATGAGTCAATGTCTTCCTACTTTATCATTTCAAATGATGAACGTGCTTCGACTTTAGTTATCCCCGATGGTTATGAAGAAAATCTTTTAACGGGAATGGGTGGTGAGTTAGTTTTAGAAGAACTCAATACGAATAAACATATGTTATCTCTTACTGTAGCAAAGTCAATTCTCGATCAGTACCACGAAAGTCTTTTTAGAAGTTTATCCACAGATAATCCCGAGCAATTATCTTTAATTTATGATAACACCAGTTTAAAATCTGTTTATATCGAATCTGCTCTTGCCTTAAACTCAACCACGTATTACTCTGTTGGAATGATGTCTTTCTTTGTCTTCATGATGATCATGAACATTTCAGGAGCTAGTTATAAAAGTGCGGAGCTTGGACTTGATAAGCGAATGTATTCAGCCCCGCTTACACGAGTCCGTATGTTTAATTATGATTATTTAGCAAATTTACTATATTGTGTTATTTTATTAAGCTTTTACGTTTTGGTTTACCGAGTCCTTGGATATTCATTTGAGGGACCTATTGCTCTGTTACTTTTACCTATTTTGGCAACCTCTTGTTTTATGGTAAGTGTCGGATCATTTATTGGTCACTTTTTCTCCGCTAAATATGGAAACATGTTGGCGTTAATTTTATTCTTTTTACAAATTTTTATCGGTGGCACCTTCTTACCGACTGACAGTGTCGCAACCTTCTCTCCGTCTTATTCGATTACTAAAATGTTTCAAAACTATATTTTATATGGAACGTGGGAAAGTTTAAAAACACCATTCCTAATGACGATAGCAATTGCGCTTAGTTTATATTTAATGACCTGTTTAAAAGAAAAATATCGTTTTTGGGAGGTAAAAAGATGATTCGATTAGCTTTAGTTCATATTAGACGTTATCTTAAAAATCCTATCTTATTGTTAATGATGGGACCTATTCCTTTATTTCTTGTCCTCGGTTCTCTATTTTTTTCAGATAGTGATCAAATAACTCCAAATGTTGCTTATGTTTTAGAATCAAATGGCATTTATGAAATAGAACTGTTAGAAAATTTAGGCGTTGAAGAAAAATTTATTTATCACGATCAAGAATCTGCACTTGAGGGATTAATGGCGAATGAGTTAGCAGGTGTCATTATCATTCCAAAGACGTTTTCAACTGACATTGAAGGTGGTGTCAAACCGCAAGTTGAAATTTTAAAAACAACGGAGGGCGCTGGAACAGCAGAAGTTGAAATTCAAATTGAACAACAAATTAACACTTGGCTAACTGACTACTATAACCTGAATCCGATTTCACTGATAACGACAAAAATCGAGTTCAAAGAAAAGCCTGTTGATATGAGTATGACGATGTTTATCGTGATGATCATTTATTTCATGTTCATCGGTGCCACCTCACTCGCAAAGGATGTGTATCAATTAAAACAACAAAAGGTTTTACATCGTGCGTTGAGTACGGCGAACAAGGATATTGAGATATTTGGTGGGTTAATTTTGGCGATGTGTTTCATTCAGGGAATTTGTTTTACGATTGTCTATTATATTGGGATGATGGTCTTGGATGTGTCAATGCCAAATCCATTGCTTCCACTTTTATTGATGTTTAGTATGTCGTTTGTTGCGTCGAGTCTTGTTATTTTTGTCACACGTGTCGTGAAAAATCCAAGTTTAATTGAGATGTCAATCGTTATGTATGCACTCGTCGGGTTTATTTTATCGATGCTTAGTATTAACCTGTTCGATTTCGGTTTTGAACCAACGCTCATGATGAATATCGCGAAGCTATTCCCGATTTACTGGGCATTTGATACAGCCCTTAATCTAACATTATGGCCGAATCTAATCATCATTTTGCTGTTTGGTGTGGCTTTCTTAAGTGCTGGAAGCTTCAAACTTAAAAACTTTATTCAAAATTAAATAAGTATCCTAACTAACCATCACGAATCATTTTTTTCATTTAATACTTCTACCAGAAACTTAACGTACTAAATACACTTGACCTATCACTACTAAAAACACAAAGGATATTCTCCTGTGATACTTACACGATACTTCATTTTACCCCATCAAAAAAAGCTAATTCATCTCACTTGAATTAGCTTTTTTAATTTAAATAATGATTCCATTACAATGATCAATTTCATGTTGAATGATTTGTGCAACGAATCCGGTAAACGTTCCTTTTTGTTTATTAAATTGCTTATCTAAATATTCTACCTCAATGGTTTCATATCGTGTTGTTTCTCTAAATCCAACAAGTGATAAACAGCTTTCTTCTGTCACATAACTTTTTTCTTTTTTTACGATAACGGGATTAATCATTGGAACAATGATCTCCCCAATCGCAAAGACGATGATGCGTTTTTTAATCCCAATCATATTGGCGGCCATGCCCACACATCGCTCTAAATTAGCTCGTAACGTATCGATTAAATCTTCAACAACCGCTAAATCTGCTTTTGTTGCAGGAACTGATTTTTGTGCTAAAAATTTTTCATCTTTCATAATCGGTCTAATCATTGTCTACCTCCTAATATCTCTTCGCGTAACCACATCTCTTACAGAGTTCTTCGACTGCTACACGATTTGAAAAGCCATCATACATCGCCTTGGCACGCTCACTTTCTAAAATATCATGCAGCGGTGTTTCAAATACATTTCCTAAAGGAATTTTCCCTTCACTATCTAAACAGCAAGGCACCACTGTTCCATCCGCCTGAATTCCAATATGATCGCGAAGACCGTAACAGAACATTTTCTCACTAATCACCTCGCGCTCTAAACTTGGCCATTCAAATTTATCCGCCATATTAATAAACACGCGATCACGAATTTTAACATTGTTCGTTTCCATGAGTTTTTCGTTTAGGCGATACGGAAGATGAAAGGCTTCTTCAATCAAGTCTAAAATCTGTTGGTTAAGTGTATTTTTCGCCTGTAATGCTTCGCCATCCATGTTCCAAAGTCGTAGATTGCAGTAGACAGGACGCACTGCTTGTATTTCATCAATAAAAGAAGCAATTTGCATCAGATAGTCTTTTAACGTTTGCGTTGATTCATTGGCTTCGAAAGAATGAACCGAGAAGTTAATTTGACGAAGTGCCGGTGATTGAATTAACGTTTCTTTTACTTTTCCAATCAAAACACCATTTGTCGTTAAATTAACCTGAATTCCCGCTTCATGACTCATTTCTAAAAAACGCCCAATTCGAGGATTTAAGAAAGGTTCTCCGAGTAAATGAAAATATAAATAATTCGTATAAGGTTTAACTTCTTTTAAAATATGTTTAAAATCGTCTTCATTCATGACTTTTCCATTTCGCCCGAGTGTAGCACTTGGACAAAAATCACACTTTAAATTACAACGATTCGTTATTTCGACATATATCTTTTTAAATCGGGGCATAGGACCTCTCCTTTAAATAATCTACACTTATTTTAGCACAGCTATCTCACATTTCAAACTCAATCCCACCACTGTCCATAGACAATCATTTCCAAATTAGTTAGAATAAAAGACACAATCAATTAAAAAGGATGATGATGAATGAAAGTAGGTTTAGTACTTGAAGGTGGCGGGATGCGCGGCTTTTATACAATGGGTGCACTAGATTATCTGATGGAACAAGGGATACTTTTTGATTATGTCATTGGCGTCTCAGCTGGGGCTTGTCACGGTGTTTCTTACGTTTCAAATCAAGCTAAACGAAGTTATCGTGTTAATACAAATTACTTAGGTGATAAACGTTACATTAGCTTTTCTAACTTTATTAAAACCAGATCTATTTTTGGGATGGATTTTATTTTTGATGAAGTTCCTCATAAACTAGACTTATTCGATTATGACACTTTCTTTAAATCCCCCTGTGAATTTAAACTGGGTGTAACCGATGTTGAAACTGGAAAACCGGTTTATTTTGATAAAACGGCACTTGATCATGATTGTACTGTTTTAAAAGCTTCCTCTTCTATTCCAGTATTTTCTCCTATTGTTGAGTATAAAGGGAAAAAATATTTAGACGGAGGAACATCTGATGCCATTCCTGTTAAAAAAGCATTAGAAGATGGCTGTGATAAAGTCGTGGTGATTTTAACACGTGATCGACATTATCAAAAGTCACCAGAACAATTTAGATTTGTTTATAAACGCGTGTTTAAAAAGTATCCCAAAATGATTGAATTACTAGACAATAGGCATAAAAATTATAATGAAACACTTGCTTATTTAAGAGAACTTGAAAGCGAAGGGAAAGCCTTGGTCATCGCACCAAGTCATCCCATTACGATTAGTCGTTTTGAAAAACATAAAGAGAATTTAGAACCGATTTATGCGATGGGGCGTAAGGATTTATCGAAGGAAATTTTAAAAATCAAAGAACTTTTAAAAAAGGCGTAGCGATGTCGCTACGCTTTTTTGATGACGAATTCTTTTCTAATACCGCGACTTAGTGCATATTGATAGGCAGCGGTTTTACTATTAAATGATTGTATTTTCAAAACGTTTAAAGGATAATAAATATCTTGATATTCACGATCTAAAACATCTAGGGTTTCTAAGACGATAAAAGGTGCGCCCAGTGCCGCCTCTAAGGTTTCATATTCGATCGCATCAAAGTCAATGACCCCCATTAACTCTTCCATGAGTTGGGCCATCAGTAGATCAAACTTTTGAACATCTAGTCTAAAATTAATTTTTTCCATAATATCAAGTAATTGATCGATGCTATTTCGAACTTCTTTAAGAGCTGCGGCGACTGACATGGCTTGTAAAATAGAACTCAATTCTGTGATTTGCACCGATAAACTTTCTAATATACCAAAATTATTTTCGAATCGTTGATACTCATTCAACAATTCATAATATTCTTCCTTGCTTAACACACAGTTTGCTATTTTAATAGATTGATGGACTCGGTCTTCACAAGAATCACATTGTTTTAACGTTTCATCCAACGCTATTCTTAATGATTTTATCACTTCTTTTTTTTCTAATTCATCCTCAACTTTCATCATTTCTTCTCACCCACTTTATTTAAGGTCAATCATTTCTCTACACCTTACATTTTATGAAAAAACGTCATTTATCATGACGAATTACATCAAAAAAAAGCAGGTGATTCAATCCTCACCTGCTTTTTAACGATTTAATTTCTATATTGAAACAAAACATGTATTTCACTATTATCAAATAGTCTCATTACCTAAGTCTTTTTAATACAAAGACATAACCATAGTCTAGGGGTCCCCTTCCCCACTAGCAGGATAAAAGTTTTTCAAGTGTGAAACACTTATCTGAGCTTATAAATCTCTAATTTCAATTTCTGTTCCTTCGGGTGCTTTAATTTTAAAGAGATATCCATCTTCAACTTTATAAACGATCTCACCATTTTTGATTTTGAAATGTTCATATCCTAATTGTTGAATTCGCTCAATTTCTTCAAAAACATTATCAACTAAAAAACACAGATGAACGATTCCTTCATTTAATGAACTCCAAGGATTTAGCGTCTCGCCTTGTTTAGCTGTTTGAAGTTCAATCATAAAGTTTCCAAGTTTTAACCAGGTATTAAACGCTCGGTTATGGAAGTTTGGTGTTTCTTGTACGATTTCAAATCCTAAAATTCTCATATAAAACTCAAGAGATTCTTCATACTTTTCTGTTTGAATACAAACGTGATGCATCATTTTAATACTCATATTAAACTCTCCTATTCCCTTTACTCGTTGAAACTTAAAATCGCGTAGGGATGTCCTTCTTCATCATTTAATGATACATAGTATATCCCATCTAAAGAGACTGATGCTGGAATCATGATATCACCACATTTAGCTGCTTTTTTGTATTCAACACGGACACGTTTAATCTCTAACTCCTGCGGAAGGCATTCAAGTGCTAATGCTACATAGTGACTATTATTAACATGGCCGTTTGTATCAATTTGACACGGGCGAATGGTAACCTTCGGGAATGTATCCGTTGCCTTTGGTGCTTTAATCTTACGAGGCAAGTACTCCATTTCAAACTTTTCTTCAATCGGATATTTAGCAATTTCTTCCGTTGATAATTTAGCAAAACTTTCCGAAATCGTGTCCATAAATACGCCTCCAAGGTTGGCATAAGCTAGGACGTTATCCGCCTCATCATATAACACATAATTACGGTAACCAAAGCAACCTTTACACTCGTAAATTTGTGTTCCGACTTTAATCTTTTCACTTTCCTTTGGTAGACGATTAATTTCAATCTGCCACGACAAAATAAAGAAAGCTAAGTTTTGAGACTGAAAATAATCCAACCCAAGGCCAATATCTTCTAAATGAAATGTACTGCAATCTTGGAAATAATTAATTAAATGATGCAGCGTCAAGCCCCCATCTAATCCGACTTCACTATATCTTACACGACCTGCCATTAGATACATCGAAAATGACCCCTTCTTCTATTAAAAATATAATTTATTATATCAAAAAAGCATTAAAGTCATTGTAGACTTCAATGCTTTTTTTCGATTTCATACAAATTCTACACTTTAAATCATTCTAATTCCTTGTTCTTTTAATTTTTGTAAAATATCATTCGCTTCTTGAATATAGTGGCAATTTACTTTTTTCAATTCATGATTTTTAAATTCTAATACAACCGTCTTCAATTGATTTAACCGCGCTCTCTGTCCCTCTTTTAATCCACGAGTATCAAGACTCGCTGCCCTTAATAAGGATTTGGGCTTAATACAAGGTTCCCCCTCTAATATAATAATGTGTTTTTCAGTTAACACTAACTGACGATTTTCATAAATGATGGTTTCCTCTGATAAATAATCAAGCGCAATCCCAATTGACATCGGTTCTTCATGTGAAATCAACACTACTTCATCTGATTTCATAAAGGCTACAAATTGTTTAAATAATTTAATCCCGTGATAAAGTAATGAAAAAGTTACTAATACTAAAATGCCAACCATCACAAGCAATAAATAGCCAACAATCTGGGAGAAACCTTGAACCGGATTTAAACTATTTTTTTGATGAATGATATAAGTTCCATATCCTAAACCTGCCGTTATCACGCCTAAAATAATCCCATATCCGAAATAACTAACCCCTGATCGTACAAACCCATTCGTAATATACTGCTTCAAATCAACTTTGACTGCTCCCATCTCCGCTCCCCCATTAACTAATAAATTAAACTCCATCTAAAATGCTCTTTTTCCGCTTGTGGACTTTCTAGTGTTTGCTTTTCACTTTCTTCGTTTTTGGGTTCTACATTTTGGCATCCTCCTAGTATTAAAATCAGTCCCATTACAAGCATGATTTTTTTCATGTCGCTTCACTTCCTTATTAAATTTGAACATCTTTTCTAACTTACCCAAATCATAGGAAATAAAACCTTAATTTTTTCCTAATCTTGATGAGGTATCCAATCTTATTATTAAGCTCATCTTAGCACACAGCGCTTACAAAAAATATCGAAATCATTTCTTTTTATATGGATTTTTTTGATTTTTAATCACAAAAAAAGACTGTCCTTAGATAGCCTCTTAATCTTCTAAACCTTTTCTTTTTATAAAAACCCTCAAAATCTAATCAGACTTTGAGGGTTAAATGTGATTATTTTTGATTTTTTGCTTTATTATTTTCTAATGCCATGATTCCTAAAATGTATCCAAACTCACCAAATCCGCATATTTGTCCAATACAAGCCGGCGCTGTAACTGATTGATGACGAAACGCTTCACGAGCATGGACATTTGAAAGATGAACTTCAACCGTTGGCACATCTGCGATTGCTTTAATAGCATCATGAAGAGCATAGCTATAATGAGTAAAGGCACCTGGATTGATGATCACGCCATCATAGTGTTCAAAGTATGCCTTTTGTAACCATTCAATGATCTGTCCTTCATAATTACTTTGAAGAACTTCAATTTCATGACCACGCTTTGTTCCTTCTTCTTTAAGATAGCCAACGATATCAGCATAGCTACGGCTTCCATAAATTCCTTTTTCACGAATCCCAATCATATTTAAGTTTGGTCCATTTAACACTAAAATTTTCATTATGATATCTCCTCTAAGTCTAGCACTTTAACTTTTATTGAATACTAAAACATCCCTAGAGTCAACCATTCCTAGCTACTTTAGTAATTTAGCTAAGTATTTTGATTTCATTTGTTCACTTGCCATCGCTTGTTTAAGTGGCGGTAAGTTTAAAATAGCCTGTAAGATGGCCGCCATTGCACGATGTGAACCAAACGCTTGATTATCGAAAATTAAATCTTGTAACTGCCCTTTTTCAATCGCTTGTAAGACAACACGATGGACAGAATTAACAGGTGTGATCACACGTTTTCCACGGTTTTTAAGCATGATACTTTTATTAAAACAAGCGCTTACACAAACACCACATCCTAGACAAACTTCTTCATTCACCTGATATTCAAAGCGCTCTGTTGACTTTCCTTCATCGACTTTTACTTTCGAAATTGCATCAATTGGACAATCACGCAAACATCGTCCACATTTCACACACGTTTCATGATTAATTGATGGAATAAAATTTGTTGTTTCAACCGGATGAAGATTTCCAAACTTTTTCGCTGCTAATAAAGCCTCACAACAGCAACCACAGCAGTTGCAAATAAAGGTTGGATTATTTTGAACATTCTCACCGCATTGAACTAGTTTATATTCATAGGAACGCTCTAAAACGTCTAGACATTCAGAAGCATCAATTTCCCTTGCATAACCATACTTAATTAGTGATTGGGCCGCACCACCAAACGTTAAACAGACATCAAGTGGAGCATTACAGGCTTGATTCATATGTAACATCTTATGACGACAATAACAATCACCTAAGGCAATATGTGAAGCCGATTTAATAATGTGTGAGGCTCTTTCATAATCTAAAATTGAAACAGTATTTTCACGACTTAAGACTGATTCATTGACATAAACACGTCCAAGTTTGGTGTCCGTTGAGTAAAATAAATCCTTAACAAAATCTTCTTCTACATTCAAATATTGATAATATAATTCAGCCAATGCTTTTTGATTCACATTTTTTCCGATTCGCATCAATGAAAACTCAAAAAAACCTGCCATTGGAGGAGGTAGCATAAAAAGACGATCTTCTTTTGTTTCCATATCTAATAAAATGGCACGAGAAGCTAGTTCTTCTAAGATTTTTTCCGTTTCGTCTAGTGGTAATTTCCACGCCTTCGAGGCTCTTGCTGAGTTAAATGGACGAACCGGTAATTTAGAAACTAAATCTGCTTCACGTTCAGAAAATAACAGTTTTAAAATTTCATTCAATGTTTCACTTTTTGGAGCTCCTTGAGGGTATTTATTAATTCTCTCTTCTAAACTTTTATAGGCATCTTTTGCAACTAAATGTGACACGTCTTCACTCCCTTCCATTTTTCATAAAATTTATTCTATTGTAAACTTCTTACACTTAAAATATTCAAAAAGCGTGACATCATCGCTCTTTAAATTAATTATTTTTCAAAAAAATCCGGTGTTGCTAAACCTTTTCCTGCTTTTTCACCCACTCCAATTCCAATTTCTTTTAACTTAGTTGATAAAATATTCTCATGATATCACTTTGCGTTCATCCATAAATTCATATACTGCTTATTTAGCAGGATCTGTACCACTCTTTGTTAGTCATTAGCCTTCTATCTCATTAAATTTAGGACTTTATTCATCTATTTATTTAAATTACTTCACTCAACATCCCTTCAAAAAAATATTTTTATGTCTTTTTTTCGCTAAATTTCTACTTTTTTATTGACTTTAAAATCATTAGTCGGTATATTATTTACAAATAGGAACCCTTTAAGATAGCTCACGAGAAGCTATTAAGGTAAAATAATACGTTTTATAAAGTGTGAAAATGCATGACTTCTATGTTGCTTTTTTACTTATATCGTTGTATTCATTTGAGCCTTAATTTCGTGACATCCTTCATGAAATTAAGGCTTTTTTTACTGGGTCCTAGCATCTTATATGAGGAGAGGATTTAACAATGCGTCAAAAAAAATCAAATAATCGTTTAGCGATTCATATGGTAATTGCCTTAGTTGCTGGATTAATTACAGGATCATTATTCTTAATTTTACGTGAAAATTTATTAGCAGGTGGCAATGCCGATCTTTGGGCAACCATTAATAAAATTTTATTCCAAGATATCAGTGCTGAAGGAGCAACAGATGCATTTGGAATCTTCTATATTTTAGGTCAATTATTCTTAAATTCAATGCAACTTGTGATTGTTCCAATGGTATTTACATCAATTGCTTTAGCAATGTGCCGTATCTCTGATACGAAAACACTTGGACGCTTATCTTACAAAACAATCGGTGGATTCTTAGCAACTTCAGTCTTCGCCTTATTACTTGCTGGTGTTGTTGGATTAGTTGCTAATAAATTTGGAATCTTTAATGTAAGCATCGATAATATTACCGCTCAAACAGGCACAACAGGTTCTAACCCATTATTAATCTTCGTTAAAGCTATCCCAAATAACATTACATCAGTCTTTTCAACAAACGGAAGCATTCTTTCAATCGTATTCTTAGCTGTTGTAACAGGTTTATCAATTAATCATTTAGGTGATCAAATTTCAGTTTTAAAGAAACTTCTTGAAGATATTAATAAAATTATCACGGTCTTCTTAACATTCTTAATTACAAAATTCGGTCCATTTGCTATCTTCGTCTTATTAACGAGAACATTCGCCATTTATGGTGTTGAACACTTGAAACCTGCCTTAGCTTATGTCGTAACAGTTGTTTTAACCTTATTATTCTTCTTAGTATTTGGTTATGCATTATTCATTTTAATTGCAACTCGTTTAAATCCAATGCCATTCGTTAAGAAAATCTCTAAAGTTGCGATGTTTGGATTCTCAACATCATCTTCTGCTGCAACATTACCTTTAAACACAAAGACAACAACAGAAGAACTTGGAGTAAACAAAGAAATTGCTTCATTCATCTTACCACTTGGAATGACTATTAATATGAACGGAACTGCCATTATGCAAGTCATTGCAGCCATCTTCATCGCTTCAAGTGCTGGATATGAAGTCACATTTGGAAGTATTTCATTAATCGCTATCCTAGCTTTAATCGCTTCAATCGGAACGCCTGCTGCTCCTGGTGCTGGTGCTGTTATCTTGTTTACGGTATTATCAGGAATGGGATATCAAAATGATGCTGCTTTACTAGCTTACTCATTAATCTTAGCAATCAACCGTCCAGTTGAAATGTTAGTGACGGCCCTAAATGTCGTTGGAGATTCTGCAACAGCTGTTGTTGTGGCAAAATCAGAAAACAGTTTAGATGAAAAAGCTTATTACACTGAAGTAAAATAATAAAAAAAACGTCAATCTAGTTCATCTAGACTGACGTTTTTTTTATGTATGCCTCAAGGAGTTGTGCCGCATCTTCAACATATGACGTACATAATTTTTCATGACGCTTATGTTGTTCACATTGCAATAATTCATCACACCTTAAAGAGCCATTCTTTTCTTTAAATTTATCTCCTAATGTGTGAATCAATTCATAGCATGATTTACGAGAAGCATTTTTCTCACGATCACCATCTGATGCTAGATAGCTAGCAGCCATAAACATCCCCGTCACCGCACCACAAGTATCACGTAAGCCTCCCATTCCACTTCCAAATCCTTCAGCTAATCGAAAGGCTTGTTCCTCTTCTAAACCAATTAAATCATGATAGGCACACAAAACAGCCTGAGAACAATTATAGCCTTTGCAATGTTTTTCAATCGCTTTATTCACTCGATAATCCATTTTATAACTCCTTTAATAATGTTTATTTTTAATTATATCACACCTTAACAGCACGCTTTTTTTACAGTTTATAGTAAAATAAAGTCGTTAGGGAGATGATATGATGAAGAAGGTTAAAATAAAACAATTATCTGAGTTAGAACTTTATGCTTTTTTAAGGCAACAAGCACGTGAAGGGTGGTTTCCAACATCTTTTTCTTCATCCTACATTATATTAGAGGAATCACAACCTCAAGATGTTATTTTCCATTTCGACACTTTCCCATATACTTATTCAACAATTGAAAAACTAAACAAAAAGTTCCCCTCATATTTAGATGCATTTGAAACAGAGGGTTGGCACTATGTTGCTCACTATCAATCACATTACTTATTTTATTCTAGCGATGTATTTGCCTACATCCCTAAAATTGAACAAATGAAATTTAAACAGTTTAAAACTTATCTTGTTCACGATTTATTCAGCGCGACTCTATCACTTCTTGCCATCTCTTTCATTCTAGCGTTTTTTCTGATGGACCTCAATTTTTTAATAAACTGGGATACATTTGCGCTTCTCCTGATGATGATACTCATTTCGATTGCCTTATTTCTTCAAATCCTAATCAATATAAAGTATTTATGCACCTTCAACGAATTACAATCTTCCCCCTTTAATGACTCGTTCAAAAAATACAGGCATCAGCTCCCTACCATCACAACCATTTTCTCCATCCTAAACGTTGTGATTGTTCTTCCTCTTTGTTGCATTGGCATTCTTTTAAATAAACAACCCTCTCAAGAAACACTTTTATTTCTGGGTCTTCCCTTTGGTATTCAATTTATAAGTGAAGTCTTAGAAAAGTATAGTCCACTTCAATTGTCTACTAAAAAATTCAATGCCTTAAGTTGGATTCTTCCACTTTTGTTACTTCTTTGGAGTGCCTTTTTTGATATGTCTCATCCTTATAATGAAGTCGACGTCAAAGATATCATCACAATAGCTGATTTAACCCCTCATGAGGTTTCAACCTATTACAGCCAGTATTCCAATCATATTGGACCTATCTTCGAAGAAGTAAAAATTTATAGTGAGAGTTCTTCTTTACATCAATTAGATTTTAAATCGTTTAAAACTTCATCTTCCCAACTACAAACTTATTTAAACTATTACTTTACTCAACAAATAAAACAGCATGATCCATTCAGAATATATCCTTATCTCTTTGCTCAATTCAAATCCTTTAATTTATATGTTTGTGACAATCAAGACCTATTTATTGTAGCTGAAAAAGATGATGAATTCATTTATCTCTATTTTGAAAATAATCGTGAAGATTTTAATTATGTCATTCAACAAGTTGTAGATTTAATAAAATAATAAAAGACTTGCCCTTGAGCAAGTCTTTTTTGTTATCAATAATTATGGCATGGCATTTGGAAATAGCTTTTTGGATACCCACAGACTGGGCAGTAATCTGGAGCTTCTTTACCAACTTGACGATGTCCACAATTTCGGCATTCCCAAACGACGGGATTTTTTTTTTCAAAAACTTGATTATTTTCAAGATTATTTAATAGTTTAGAATAACGAATACTATGTCCATTTTCAATTTTAGCTACCCCTTCAAATAAAGCAGCAATCTCAGGCAACCCTTCTTCTTTGGCAATTTTTGCGTAATCAGGGTACATATCCTCTGATTCTCCGGTTTCTCCAAAGGCTGCTATTTTTAAATTATCTTTTGTTGTTCCTAACCCACCATCATGTAAAAGTTTATACCACATCTCGGCATGTTCTTTTTCATTTCCTGCTGTTTCTGTAAAGAAGGCTGCAATTTGTTCATATCCTTCATCCTTTGCAACTTCTGCATAAAATGTATATTTATTTCTTGCTTGTGACTCCCCTGCAAAGGCATTTTTTAAATTTTGTTCCGTCTTCGTCCCTTTTAAATTTTTCAATGTTTCACCTGACACTAAAGAATCCATTTACTCATCACTCCAATCAACATTCATTCTTTAATATTGATATGCTAATTCCCGATAAAGGTTACTTTCTCAAGTTAACCCTTTACAAATTTATCCTAATAACATATGTAAAAAAGAGGTTGCTCTCATCGAACAACCTTTTTTCTTATCATAAAAAAACTCCCCGGAATCCGAGGAGTTTTAAGTGTGTTAACTATTCAGTCATTTGTAATGCAGTATTGTAATCGTCTAAAGCTTTAGCAGCTGCCTCTTCAGGAGTTGCTAAACCTTCCCATACTGAACGATACATTGTTTCAGCTGCACCCCAGTATTTTGACATTTCTGGTAAGATTGGCATTGGTTGAGAGTATTCAGCTTGAGCTAAAATTCCAGCGATATATGGATCTTCTACTACACCTTCAATAACAGATGCATCTTTTAATGCTGGGATTTTACCTTGAACATCATACATAATTTGTAATCCTTCTTCAGATGCTAAGAAGTCAACCACTTGTTTAGCTTCTGTTGGGTGTTGTGTGTATGCACTAACGCAAGCAATGATATTTCCTGAGAATGTTTCAGGTTGAACACCATTGATTGTTGGGATAGTTGTTACCCCGAATTCAAATCCATTGTCTTCAGCTCCAGTTTTTGCTTCAGCTAATGACCAAGGTCCAGAGATCATGTAAGGAACGTTTCCTTTAATAAACTCACCATGGATAGTATCCCAATTTAAATCTGCATATGGTACTGGTAAATATTCTTTCATTGATTGGAAGAATGTTAAACCATCGATAACTTCTTGAGTATTTAAATTAACTTGAGAAGCATCATCATGATTTTCACCATATAATTGGAATCCTGCTGCAGTTAAGAAGAATTGGTTCGTATAAGAGTTACCTGGTTCCCAACGAATTAAGAATTTATTTGCTGCATTATCGTTGTAAACTGCAGCTTGCTCCTTAATTGTTTCAAAAGAAGTTGCAACTTCAAATCCATATTCATCTAATAATGTTTTATTATAGAATAACGCAATTGATTCAGTTGCTAATGGAACACCATAATAGTTACCATCTTTCTTAACTGTTCCCACAGCTCCTTCTAACATGCGCTCTTCAATCATTGCTCCCATATCTGATCCTAATGGTAATAAGATATTAGAAATGATTGATTCACTCATTCCATCATGAGGTTGAATGAATACATCTCCACCTAACCCTGCAGGACCGTCTAATTCTAATTTTGTACGAGCATCAACTGCTCCTACTTTTTCATAAACGATATCGATGTTTGGGTAAGCGGCTTCGATTGCTGGTTCAATAGCTGCTGCGTAATCATCGTCATCTAACCATAATTTAATCTCTACTTTTTCACCTGATGTTGCCGGTGTCTCAGCTGGTGCTTCAGTCGTTGTGTCACTACCTGCTGGTGTTTCAGCTGGTGTCTCTGACTCATTCCCACTACATGCAACTAATCCCGCGAAAGATAACGATGCAACTAAACCTAATGATACTAGCTTTTTCATTAATATGTGCCCCCTGACATAATTTAGAAAATCTTTTACAAGAAGACTATAACACCAGATTTTATATTAAACAATAGCTTTAATATCATAAGCAAACGGTTACACCCTATAAAATATTATAAATTATTCCTTTTTATAAAGAAAAAGTACCATTATTTTTTCAAAAATCACGCCAAAAATCGCTAATGTTATTTTATGTCGAAAGCGATATCATTTTGTATTAAAACTTTAAAACTAAATCTGAATCCTCTTTTTTAATACATCCCATCACATATTCATCCTCTTTTTTACTCATCTCACCATGACAATCACATCCAACTGTTATCATTAAATCATGTTCTTGACAAAACTCAACACAACATGCTGTCAACTCTTCACTATGAATCGGATAGTAACACTCAATTCCATCAATTCCTTGTGACACCAGAAGTTTAAAATCTTCTACGACTTCATCTAATGGTGTAAAACGATAATACTTTCCAGGATGAGCAAGCACCGCTTTACCACCACACGCATGAATTTGAACAATGGCCTCTTCAACAGTAGGAAACTCATAATTCCAGTAAAATACTTCATATTCTTTGTAAAATTTAAAACCATCCATTAAATTATCCGTTAATCCGCGATCCATTAAATAATGAATGCCTTTAAATCCACCTTTAGTACGGTCATACGTATAATTTTCATAATCTTCAGACGATACTTGCGGATAATCCTTTTCCATTAACTTGACTAAATCAATCCCCATTTGATCTAACTGATGACGTGATTTTTGAATAATCGCTAAAAACTCCTCATTCACGTTAAAATTATAGGCTAATAAATGGACAGACTTTGTTTTAAACACACAGTCTAACTCCACCCCTACCACATAATTCATCTCTAACTCTTGACAGGCAGCTTCAAACTCTTCATGAGCTTCAATGGTGTTATGATCAGTTACTGAAATCAATCCTAATCCTTTTTTCTTTGCTAATTGAACCATTTCACGCGGCGAAAATGAGCCATCTGAATAATACGTATGCATATGTAAATCTACTAACATTTAAACAACTCCTAACAAAATTCATACTTCTATCATTATAACAGAAAACGACAAATTCTGAAATTCCATCCAACCTTTCGCGAAGTAAAATAAAAAAAGACTACCTTCTATTGATTATTTAAAGAAAAGAATAATAACTCCTGCTATCCTAATCTGCTTATCAAATACGATTTCGATAAAACTAATAGGAAAGTATTTTAACATTAAAAAACACCGCTAAATAGCGGTGTTTTGGTCACTATAATTATTTTAAAGCTTTTAATGCTGCTTCAACTGCTGCAGCAGGTTCCATACCTTCTAATACAACACGTTCAATGGCTAATCCTGCTTCTGTACGCACATTATAAGAAGAGAAAGTATCTGTATAGAATGCTGGATCATAGAAGTAGTAGTCTGCTTGTGCTGGTCCAGTTTGTTTTGTTGAGTTTCCTGATTCAGAAATATACGCTTGATATTCAGCTGAATCAATAACTGATTGACGAATTGGTAAGTATCCTGTGTTCGTTGCCCATAAAAGATTTGCTTCATAAGATCCTAAATATTTAGCAAACTCATACGCAGCATAAACTTGCTCATCAGTTTGACCTAAGTTCATAACAACAACATTAGTTCCTTGTTGGATAACTGCTTTTGTATCGTCAGAAACTTGTGGAATTGGAGCAGAATCCCATTCAAAGTTATCATTCACAACATGAGTCGATCCTGAAGTTGATCCAATAAACATATGAACTAATTCAGAAACGAATGGTCCTGACATATATTTATCTTCCCCTGGTAAACGCCAATATCCAGCATCTGTATTACGTTTAATCATCTCTAATGCTTGTACTGCAGCATCAGTTTCACCGAATAAGACTTCACCTTGAGATGTTGTATATTGTCCTCCAAATTGTTGAACTAATGTGATGAACGCATTTTGAGCTGAGTCAAATCCGAAAGCTGGTTTTCCAGTAATTTCAGTGATTTGTTTAGAAACTTCTTCTAATTCTGTCCAAGTTGTTGGAACTGTTAAACCATGTTCTTCGAAGAATGTTTTATTGTAATATAAAACTTCTGTTGATTTATTAAATGGTAATGAGTAGAACGTTCCATCTGTTGTATATTGACTGTTTTCTAAGCGATATGCTTCTGCAATATCTTCAAAATCAGTGATTCCTACTTCTGGGTGTTCGATATATTCATTTAAAGCAACAACTGCACCTGATTGTAAATATTCTGCTACCCAATCAGGATATGCCTGAGAAATAGCTGGTGCATTTTTTGCTTTGATAGCGGCTGTTGTTTTAGATTTTAAATCATTATAAGCTCCTTGATAAACAGGAGTTACCGTAATTCCTTTTTCTTGTCCAATTGTTGAATTAAAGTTTTCAACTAATTCGTTTACAACTTTTTCATTATCTCCTGACATCGCATGCCAGAATTCGATTGAAACTGGTTCATTAATTGTAACAACTAAGTCATTACCTGTTTCTTTTGTTGTGTCTGTTGATTCTTCTGTAGTAGGTGTTTCAGGTGTTACTTGTTCTCCTTTTGTTTCATTTGAGCAAGCTACCACTGTTGATAATCCTAATACTACTGTTAGCGAAGCTAATAATTTTTTCACTTTTTTTGTCCTCCCTAAAATTCAATATGGCCGTTGAATTTAATATGTATTAAAGGATTTCTCCTTTGATACCTGTTTCATACATTTGTTTCTCTATTTTTCCTTTTCACTTACACCCAGATTATACACATTTTTTTCCATCAAATCAACAAATTAACATAAAAATTAACAAAAATATAAAAAATAAAAAGTGATTAATTAA